>NZ_WBSX01000005.1 GCF_009823375.1 Francisella noatunensis subsp. noatunensis
CTATTATGTTACTTTTTGTCATGTGTGTATTCCTCAGTTAAGAGTTTATATTTTGCAAAATAATTCTATCATTCTGCTGCGAATACACCGCTTATTTCTATATTAGATTTTCATCATACACTAGATTCGAGTATAACTCATAATTACATCACATTCACTAAATGCATAACCAGCGGCTGGATTTTGATGCTCATCTGTAAAGCCTATATATGCTTTAGCATTTTGTGGCAATATTTTTTTGTGCTCAGACATATTAAATACAGGTATATTTAGCTCAGAGCTGACTTGCTCTAGAGCCTTCTCAGCATGAGACCACCATACACCGTGTCCGACTACAAACACAGGTTTTTTTGCATTTTGAATTATATCTAAAATATCAGCTAATCTTTCAGGATCTGGCCATGCTCTATGAGTTGGTTTATTATGCCATTTGATTGGTCTTTCATCTTTACCAGCATCTTCTGGGAATGACGCAAACATAATATCAACAGGTATACTAATGTGAACAGCTCCTGGATAACCATTAGTCGCTATAGTCCAAGCTCTGTCAACAACTTCTCTAATTCTTAGACCATCTGTTACCATTACGCTATATTTTGTTAGAGGTTCTGCGATTGCAACATCATTTATCTCTTTGAATCCTCCAGCACCTTTTCTTCTTAGTGTACTAGATGATGTGATATATATTATTGGAGTTCTTTCACTTCATGCTTCAATCATTGCTCCTACAGTATTTGCAAAGCCTTCAGGACCTACAAAGCAAACAAGTAGGTTTACGAGTTAAACGACAATAGCCATCTGCAAGAAAACCAGCTACTTGCTCGTGTGGACAGTTAATCGTTCTTATATTATATTTTATCATACCCTCTAGACCAGCATTACAAAATCCTCCAGCTAGAGTAAAGACATTTTCAACACCTTTTTCTTTTAGAATAGATGCTAAGATAGTTCCCCCACGAACATAATTATCAGCCATAAATAATCTCCATATAATATAACGAACCAAACAAGTTTATTTTAACACGTGGATATTTAGCCAAGAAATAGTATTTTGAGTCACATCATAAAATTAAAATTGATTTATATATGAGCAAATAACTCTGATAAATCCCAAGGTTTCAAAGATAGATAATTTTTTAAATTAGTAATTTGCTAAAATATCTCAAAGACTTTCTTGAAAATTATAATTGGTTAATATGACTAATCTAGATGCAAACACAATAACTTTACAGGATCGCCATATTATCGAGGCTAGTGCTGGTACCGGTAAGACTTTTAATATTACCGAGTTATATATTCGCTTATTAGTAGAGAAGAGACTTTTACCAAGTCAGATACTAGTTATGACCTTTACCAAAGATGCTACCCAAGAGATTATTGGTAGAGTAGAAGCTAAGATTAGAGATGTACTTGAGAATATTTCTGAAGGCAAAGAAGTCAAAGTTTCTATAAAAGGACAAGAAACGCTGATACAAAAAGGTGATGAGAACTATAAGCATCTAAAAAGATCATTGCTTGAGATAGATGAGGCAGCTATTTTTACCATTCATGGATTTTGTAAAAAAGTCTTGAGTGAGCAAGCTTTTGCAAGCGGTATGGAGATGGATGTCTCTATGGAGGTCGATACTTCAGATATTTTGCAAAAAGTAGTTGAGGATTTTTTTAGAAAATATATCAATAAAAACAAAACCAACTTTGAATATTTGCAAGCATATAAGCTACATACTCCAGATATGTTTTTGGATAAGTTAAGAAATGTTGTTAGAGCTAATTATGAGATATCGGCAGATACTTTTGAGAAAGAGACAGAAAAATTAGCAAAAGAGAAACAGCAGGTTTTTGTAAATTTAGAAGCGAATAAATCTTTTATATTTGAAAGTCTTATAATCAAACATAAAGATAAAAACAAAAGAATTGAGGAATGGCAAATTATTGAGAATTGGGCTAACGATAGTCAGCTTAGTTTAATGCCTAAAGAAGTATCAGCTTTTATAAATAGTAATCGTTATCGTGGTAGAGATGATATCGCTGAAGTTTTTGAAGAAATTAAAGCATTAAAAGATAAATATTCAAAAATTAAAGATATAGACGATTATAAGAAAAAATTTGACGCAGCCCAATTTATCAAACAAGCCTGCCTACAAATCCGCCAAGATCTTGCAAAGGCAAAAGAACAAAAGGGTGTTTTAGACTTTGATGATTTGATTACTAAACTTTGTCAAAGTGTCAAAAAGTCACCAGATTTAGTCAAGACATTGCAACATCAATATCCAGTTGCTCTTATTGATGAGTTTCAAGATACCGATGCTGAGCAGTATAAGATTTTGGATACTATTTATCCTTTGAAGAATAGTAGTCATTCCTACGAAGGTGGGAATATTTTTACCAATGGATTAAATTTAAAAGATACCCGCCTACGCGAGTATGACAGTAGCTCTGATCAGAACGATAGCAATCTTCTGCTCCTAATGATAGGTGATCCAAAGCAGGCAATCTATGGTTTTAGAGGAGGAGATATCTTTACATATCTAAAAGCTAAAGATAGTTGTTCTATTGACAATCAGTGGAGTATGGATACTAACTGGCGCTCAACTAGCGAGATGATAAAGGCTTATAATAGACTTTTTTATAAACAGGATTATCAGCCAGAAGAAGAGGGGCAAGTTGGGGCTAATATTTTTAGCGATGGTATAGGCTATCAACTTGTCAAAGCATCGCTAAAGGCAAATGAGAAAGCAAAAGACTTCGATGATAACCTTAAACCAATAAATTATTTCTATTATCAAGTGGCTGAAGATGATAGTAAAAGTGATATCGATAGTAATTTATCAGTATGGACAGCAAATGAAATCGTAAGGCTATTAAATTCTAAAAAAGTTGTAGAAAGTGATATCGCAATTTTGGTAGAGAATGGTAAGCAAGCAAAGGTTATTCAAAAATCCCTACAAGCTAAGAAACTAAGCTCAGTATATCTCAGCCAGCGCGATAATGTCTATCATAGTCAAGAGGCTAAAGAGATATTAGCTCTTATGGAAGGTATAAACGATCTCGAAAATAAATCTATGCTAAAAAGAGCATTATCAACTAGTTTACTTGGTGGTAGTGCTGATAAGTTTATTAGTTATATTGATGAAAATGATGTCTCAGCATGGGACGAAGAGATAGAAAAAGCTAAATCTCTAAGACAACAATGGCATAAATATGGTTTTATGACATTTATTATGCAAATTATACATCAGAATTTCACTCAAAGATCGGACTCAAAAGAACGTGTTATTACAAATATTCTCCATTTAGCCGAGCTTATAAAAGTAGCTGAGAATAAATATAAGCATCCAAATCAGCTAATCAAATGGTATCACCAACAGCTAAATAGTACAGCTACAAGTGAGGGCGAACTTAGATTAGAGAGTGATGATAACCTGATTAAGATAATTACAATTCATGGCTCAAAAGGGCTTGAGTACTCAGTTGTATTTATACCATTTGCAAGTTATGTAAGCTCAAAGAAATTTCAAGTTGGTGATTTCTCTAAATACTATGATAAACACCTTAAACAGACAGTCTATAAAATTGGTAAGGATGACAGTATAAAACCACAAATAGAAAATGAAGTTATAGAGGAATTAATGCGCCTGTTTTATGTAGCTGTCACACGTGCAGAGCATAGATGTTATATTGGAGTTGCAAAATATAGTAATAGCGAAAAATCACCATTAGCAAGATTTTTAGGTTATCAAAAAGATGATGATTGGTTAGAGAAAATCCAAAATATAACAACAAATCCTACTAATCAAAGTTCGCTTATAGATGTAGCTACAAGTCATTTTTATGAAAGTGAGAATTTAATTACAAATGACCAATTTGACCATAATACTTTACAAAACCTCAAAGCGAATGATATTAATAAGTTAGCAAATGATAGTTGGGAGATGCTGTCTTTCTCAAAAATATCAAAGTCAAAAGTTCAAAATACCGCATTAGAAAAAGAAAACGATGAGTCAGAAGATGATAGTGCTCAAAAATCTCAGCAGGAATTAGAGTTTAGATTTACAGCTTCCAAAGGAGCGGATATTGGTAATATTTTGCATAACGTTTTAGAGCATACGGATTTTAGCCTAGGCAAGATAGATAATAATCTTTTACAAGAGCAAATGGATAGATATAAAGTAGTTGCTGCAGAAGATTTTGATAAGCTTAAAGTATGGTTAGAAGAATGTTTAGTCGCTCCAATTCGATTTTCAATAAGTATGAAAACAGGTGGTATTCCGTCGGGCTTGACCACGGGATCTATAGATGACAGCAAAAGCTTTTGCTTAAAAGATATTCGAAATACAAAAATCTTTAAAGAAGCTGAGTTTTATTTTCCTATAACAAATGAAAAACTATATAAGAAAAATATTATCAAAATTTTAGCAGAATATCGTAATCAAGCTATTGATCATGATGAATTTGCAAGTCAAAAGATTTTTGGTATGCTTCATGGTTTTATTGATTTGATTTTTGAATATGATGGCAAATTTTATGTGGTAGATTATAAGTCAAACTATCTAGGTGATAAATTAGAAGATTATAATCAGCAGGCTATGCAGGAGAAAAATCAAAGTAGCTTTTATGATTTGCAGTATCTAATATATAGCGTTGCTTTGGATAAGTACCTGCGACAAAATATTGAAAGTTATAATTATGAAAAGCATTTTGGTGGAGTATATTATTTCTATCTTAGAGGTATGAAAGAGGGCTATGGGGTTTATCGAGCTAGACCAAGCTTAGAGATTATTAATAAGCTTGCTAATCTATTTAATGGAGATGACTATCATGTATAAAACTTTCCATCAAGCTTGTGAGCAATTAGCAGATATTAGAGCTATAGATTTTTTCTTTGCTAAAGAAGTATTTTTTTTAGTCAAAAAGACTACCCCGTCTGTGACCACTTTATCAAGTGAGTTATATCCACCCCTTCACGGAGCGAAGGGGAATGATTTGGAACAAAAAAGTAATGAAGTTTTATTCCATATTTTGATAAAGCTTATGCATGTATATAGCCATGGTCATAGCTGTTTGAAGATAGCAGATATATCAAATAAAACTATTTTTGTTTCAGAGCAAAGCACTCAGAGCGATGCTAAAGTAGGCTTTAAAATGCCAAGTTTTGATGAAATTGTAAGTATTTTAGAGTCTTTAGATTATGATAAATTACCTATATATTTTGCTAAAGAGTATGATTCCCTATATATCAAAAGATTGTGGAATTATGAGGTTGAAATAGCTAACTTTATAAAATCTAGAACTATCCAAAATACTCAACAAGATAACCATATTGAAGAAGTTGTAGATAAGCTATTTGAACCTGCTGATGAGATAGATTGGCAAAAACAAGCAGTTATCAAAAGTCTAAATTATAATTTTAGTATTATCTCAGGTGGACCAGGTACAGGTAAGACAACTACAGTGGCAAAACTTTTACTTGCTATACAAATGCTTAATCAAAATCAGCAAAGAATAGCTCTTTTAGCACCAACAGGTAAGGCTGCTCAGAGAATGACGGAATCCTTAAATAGTGTGTTAAATAAAAGGGTAGACAATGATAGTTATTTAGGATTATTTAATCTAGAAGCTCAAACTATACATAGATTTTTAGGCTTAAGACCAAACTCTACTTATGTTAAATATAATCAACAATCAAAAGCACCATACGATGTGATTATTGTTGATGAAGCTTCGATGCTAGATATGAATATTTTTATTAAGTTGATTAGAGCAGTAGAGGAGGATACCAAGCTAATTTTGATAGGTGATACTAATCAGTTACCATCAGTTGAGGCTGGTAGTCTTTTGGCAAACTTTACACACCATAGAGATGGTGATATTACGCCATATACAACATTACTTATCAAAAACTATCGTTCACAACAATATATAAATAATCTTGCAGCCTCAGTTCTAAAAGGTGATATTAATATTGATAATCATCAAAATGAGAATATTAATTTTCATAGCCTAAGGAATTTAGATACTTATTTAAGAGATTATGCAAAGAGATATTCACAGCTTGAAAAATGTAGTGATTACAAAGAAGCTCTTACTGAGCTAAATAAATTTAGAATACTTGTAGCTAATAAAAATTTAGAAATTGGTACAGATAAGTTAAATCAGAAAATTGAGAAATTTATGTCCAAGCCTATAGATTCTAACTATAAGGGTAAACCAATTATGATAACTCAAAATAGCTATTCTTTGGGATTATTCAATGGAGATGTAGGGATTATCTGGCCAGATGATACTGGTAAGCTTCGAGCATATTTTGATGGTAAAGATGCTAAGGCTTTTAGTTTAAATATGCTACCAAAATATGAAAGTGTTTATGCGATGACAATTCATAAAACTCAAGGTTCAGAGTTTGGTGAGATCGTGATTATTCTTCCAGCAGAAGATAATGAAGCGCTAAGTAAGCAACTTTTGTATACAGCTATTACTAGAGCGAAACATAAATTAACTATCATATCTGAACAAAGTAGCTTAAAAGATATTGCTCAGAAAGATATTAAGAGAAATTCAAATATTAGTGAATTAGTCAGCTTGAGCAATTAAAAACGTAGAAGCTATTTATTCATTTGCCAAATTATTCTAAGCCCATGAAGTAATAAATCAGAAATAATTACATCAAAATATTGTTCTTTTTCAAATAGATGAGAGTAACCTCCAGTTGCAATTAATACTGGTGGTTGATCTGAGAAATTTTCTTGAGAGATTCTACTAACTATCTCTTTTATAGCTCCTAATTGACCATATATAAGACCAGATTGAATTTGAGATATAGTTGTCTTACCAAGAGCAGAGCTAGGTTTTGCTATAGTCACATTTGATAGTTTTGCAGTCTTTTGCGATAGGCTATCCATTGATAGATTGATTCCAGGTAGAATTGCACCACCTATATAAGATTTATTTTGCTTGATAGCGCATATAGTTGTTGCAGTACCAAAATCAACAATGATAATGTTTTTAGATGGAAAGTTAGAGATAGCTGCAACTGAGTTTGCAACACGATCTGCACCTAAATCTAGAGGATTTTTGATATCGAGTTTTAATCCTGTTTTTACCCCAGGTTTTAACTCAAGAGGTGTTATTCCTAGATATTTTTTACAAGCAGAATTGACAGAATACTCTAGATGAGGAACAACAGATGAAAGTACAACTGCTTCAATATCTTCGATATCAAGCTTTTTCCTTTCAAAGAATGATAACAGAAATATGCCTAGCGTATCGGAGGTACACGGAGTAGTAGAAGGGTAGCGAAAGTTATGCTTAATTTGATCTCCTACAAATACTCCACCAAAAATATGTGAGTTACCAATATCTATGCATACTATCATTTATTATTCTCCGGTTTTTAGGTCAACAAGCTTAGGTTTTATATTTTCTCTAGTAGGATCAATTTGCGCATAACTAATTATAAACAGCTGATCACCTATTTCACATCTTCTAGCAGCAGGGCCGTTTAGTGCGATAGTTCTACTATTTGGTTCGCCCTTGATTACATAAGTTTCAAGACGCTCACCGTTGTTTAAGTTTACTACTTGTACTTTCTCATTTTCAATAATATTTGCCTGTTTCATTATCTCACTATCAATAGTGATACTACCTACATAAAATAAATCTTTGCCAGTTACAGTAGCGTATGAGATTTTTGATTTTAAAACTGAAATTAACATGATGGTCCTGTCTCCTTTAGGAAGTTGTCAATTAAACGTACTTTACTAATGTAAAATGCCAAAAATATTCTATTATTAAGTTTTTGAATGTATTCTGTTCTTGCACCAGTAGAATTAATCTTATTAGTTAGTTCTTCTAAGTCTAAGAAATTATCTTGTCTAAGTATTTCGTATACCTTATTAGCAATCGCTATGTTATTAGATGTTAGATTTTTATTTCTAGAGCTAAGAGGAAGCCCTGTTGCTTCTCTTTGTGTTGGGCAGATTATGACTTTTGTATTGATAAAAAAATCTTTAACAAGTTGTTTGATTAGCATAACTTGTTGATAGTCTTTTTCGCCTAAGTAGAGATTATCAGGCTTAGTGATTTGTAGTAGCTTTAGTACTACAGTTAGCATACCACTGAAATGTCCAGGTCTAGCTTTACCTTCTAGGATATTCGCAATTTCAAGCTCAGGTTGTATTCTCAATGGGTTACCTCTGGGTAGATATCTTTTTCACTAGGGTTAAATAATATATCGACATCAAGAGATTCTAATATTTGTATATCTTGCTGTATTTGGTTTGGGTATGTTTGATAATCATTTGGATTATTAAATTGAGTTGGATTTACAAATATACTGACAATAGTAATTTCATTTTCTGATTTAGCTTTTTTGATTAGGCTTATATGACCACTATGTAACGCACCCATTGTTGGCACAAAGCCTATTTTCGATCTTTAGTGAAACTTTCTCTTAGCAAATTAAATTGCTCAATATTTTTAGCAATAATCATAGCTATACTCCTTAGTTGGAAAAATATTAGCTTTCGTCTCTTTTACATACGTATTTATAGCCTCGGAAAATATCTCAGATGCGCTTATATATTTTTTGACAAATTTTGGTTGAAAGTCAGTATTCATACCCAGCATATCTTGGAGAACTAAAATCTGACCATCAGTATCACTACCAGCACCAATACCTATTGTTGGGATATCTAAATTTTGTGTAATATTTTTAGCAATATTTGTCGGTATACATTCTACAACTATCCAAAAACATCCTGCTTGCTCAAGAAGCTTTGCTTCTTCAAGTAAGTGCTTAGCAGCTTCTTCAGTTTTACCTTGAACTTTAAAACCACAAAAACTATTTACAAATTGAGGAGTCATACCAATATGACCCATGACTGGAACACCAGAATCTACGATATGTTTGATAATATCTAAATTTCCTGAACTACCTTCAAGCTTAACCGCATGAGCTCCTGATTGAATCAGTGCTGTAACAGCTTGCATTGTTGTTTCTAATGATTGGCGATAACTCATAAATGGCAAATCAGCGATTATGAATTTATCTGTAGCACCATTAGCTACCGCTTGAGTCATGAACTGTATATCAGCTAGAGTTGTATAGGTAGTATTTTTTTACCCAATAATACCATACCACCACTATCTCCAACGAGTATACAATCGATATCTGTTGAGTTTATAATTTTAGCTAAAGTATAATCATAGCAAGTTACCATCGAGATTTTTTCTCGATTTGCTTTAGCTTTTTTGAAGCCTAAAACTGATTTCATTTCATCTTTTCTCCTTGTTTGAAAATTGATTAACAATGGCTCTAAAAACATCATAGAAATCATCATCAATTAAAGTGTTGAGATCCTTTTGTAGAGTAAGGCTATCTCCTCTAGTTATTGGTCCTGATAGGGCATGATGATTATGTTTGATATTTTTAAAAGTGGTTTCTAAAAATGGTGTTAGATCTCTTGATTTATACCAAAGCGATTTTTCATTTCTGTATAGAATTTCTGCCAGATTAATGTACTTATATTATTGGCTAAAACACACATTGCGTGATAGTACGCTTTTTGACTTTTATCGATACAAAAATTAGCGTTAGGTAGCTTAGGTAAAAGCTCACCAAATGCGATACTTCTATCACAAGTTACAAAGGCAATCGACTTGTACTCATCTAAAGAGTATAGGTTCTTATCGGGGAAGCTTTGTAAAGGATGTGCTGAGTAAGCATTTTCGATATCCAAAAGACCAGAGAAGTGAATTACTATTAGTCTTTTTGATTTATTTGTGAGATGTCTATCTACAAAATTTTGTATCTCAGAGTCTTTGATTAAGACTAAAACATGAGTTGCATTATCTAATAATTTATCAAGCTGATCTAACGAGTCATTTCGAGACCATTGTCTGAAATCTAGTTTTAAGCATTCAAAATAACAGCACATATGTGCTGCTACATTGCCGTTGCCGACAATGACATATCTAGGTACCTGTTGCATAAATCAAGTCCATTTTTTAATTAAACTAAAACTGTGATTATTGCCTTTTTAAAAGGTCAATATTATTTACAAATCATAAGTACCGTTACAAAATTGTATACAGTCTTATTTTTGTAATGCAGATTTATAACATATTGCAAAAAATCATACAATCTTTTGATAGCATTATTATCATATTTACCTAAGTTAAATAAATAAGAAAGCTCACAAATCTAGAGCTCTTTCTCTTATGCAAAAGCTACTAAATTAGTATAAAATAATCACTATAAAAAATTATGATAAACTTTTCTTGTAATGACTCCGAGTGATTTTATCTCTATAGACTATAAAACTTTAACTAAAGCACAATTAAAATCATATGTTGATGATCTTGCAGAGTATCTAGGTGAACAAAGCTATTTGTATCATACTATAGATAAGCCAGTTATTACTGACTCAGACTATGATAAGTTATTCCGATTATTACAAGATTTAGTTGATGATAATCCGCAGCTTAAGCCATCAAACTCAGTATTAGATCGTGTTGGAGGTGATGTTTTAGCAGGATTTGAAACTATCAAACATAAGAAGAAAATGACATCTCTGGCAAATGTTTTTAGTCTAGAGGAGTTGCGTGATTTTTATGACAAAATAGAGTACGACATTGAGCTTGAATGTGAACCTAAAATGGATGGCTTGGCTATTAGTATCTTTTATAAAAATGGTAAGTTTGATTATGCTGTTACGCGTGGTGATGGTATTCAGGGTGAAAAAGTATCCGAAAATGTCAAAACCATCCGTAATGTCCCACTTAAACTAAATACTTCAAATCCTCCAGAAGAACTAGAAGTTCGTGGTGAGATTATCTTAGATAAGCAAAGTTATCTATCTCTTAATGAGTATATGCAAACTCATGAGAATAAAACTTTTGCAAATCCGCGTAATGCAGCAGCTGGAAGTATTCGTATGCTTGACTCAAAAGTTGTAGCGAAGCGACCACTTAAGCTTTATAGCTATGGTATTGGCTACTTTTCTAAAGACTTTGTACATCCTGAAACTCAATTTGAGCTTATGAACCTATTACAAAGCTTTGGCTTTACTATCAGTGATAATATGTTTTTGGCAAAAAACTTCTCAGAAGTTGAGGTGTATCACCATAAGATGAGTCATCAGCGTGCTGATTTAGCTTATGATATTGATGGTTTAGTTTTTAAGGTTAATAATATTAAATTACAAGATATTATCGGCTACACTGCTAGAGGACCTAAGTGGGCTATAGCATATAAGTTCCCAGCTGAAGAGGTGGAGTCAGAAGTTCTAAATGTAGAGTTTCAAGTTGGCAGAACAGGAGCAATTACACCAGTTGCAAGACTTAAGCCGGTAGCAGTTGGTGGTGTGATAGTTTCAAATGCAACCTTGCATAATATCAATGAAATTAAACGCAAAGATATCCGAGTTGGTGATAGAGTAATCGTACGTAGAGCAGGGGATGTGATTCCAGAAGTGGTCAAAAGCTTACCACAATATCGTAAGTCTGATGCACAGATGGTTGAAATGCCAACAAATTGTCCAGTTTGTGATTCAGCAATTGAGAATATCAACGATCAGGCTATATATCGTTGTACAGGAGGATGGCATTGTCAAGCTCAAACTACTGAGCGTTTGAAGCACTTCGTCTCACGTAAAGCAATGGATATTGATAAGCTTGGAGCTAAACTAATTGAGCAACTTGTTGCTGCAGATTTGATCAAGTATCCAGCTGATATTTACAAACTTAATTTTGAGCAATTGACAGGCTTAGAAAGAATGGGTGCTAAATCATCGCAAAATGTTTTAGACGCTATCACAAAAAGTAAAGAGCCAAGCTTAGCAAGATTTATTTTTGCAATAGGGATTAAAGATGTTGGTGAGGTATCATCAGAAGCTTTAGCCAATCATTTTTGTAGTTTAGAAAGTTTCCGTGAAGCTAAATTTGAGCAATTAATAGAGATTAATGATATTGGTGAAATTATTGCTAAAAATATTGTTTCATTTTGGCAAGATTCCCTAAATGTACAAATTGTTGATGAACTATTGGGCAATTCTATTAGTATCCAAAATCCAGAAAAAATTGAGCAAGCGCATAATGAGAGTTTTACAAATAAAACAATTGTTATTACAGGAACTTTTGAAAACTATAACCGTACAGAATTGACACAACTTCTTAAATCAATGGGTGCAAAAGTTACCTCAAGTGTCTCTAAAAAAACTGATATGGTTATTTGTGGTAATAATGCTGGAAGTAAGCTTACCAAAGCTCAAGATTTAGGTGTTGAGGTTATTTTTGAAGAAGATTTGCAAAATTTGTTATGAAGATTAATAACTTAAAAATCGGTGATGTAGTTTTCATAGTAGATGACGCTGAGAAAAACATTTCTAGTTTGTCTACAGGATTTGGTGGTTATAGTTACTATCATTGTGCCTTATATATAGGCAATGGAAATATTATAGAAGCTATTCCTGTTGCAGGAGTTATACGAGCTAAATTATTTAAATATTCAAATAAGAAAACTCTAGTGGCTCGTGTATCAGAGAGTAAGGAGTTTTTACAGGAAGTAGTTAATAATGCTAGTGAATTTATAGATTTTGCTTATAATGATTTGTTTTTACCGAATATAAAAGGCAAACTCTATTGTTCAGAATTAATTCATGTAGCTTTTAACAGTGTGTGTGAGGATAAATATTTTGCTCAGCATAGCCTTAACTATATTGCAACTAATGATATTGAAGTATCCAAGTACTGGATAGATTTCTATGGTGAGTATGGTCTAAAAGTTCCTCAAGGTGAGTCTGGCTCACACCCTAATAATTTGTCATTAGATAAAAAGTTTACTCATAGAGCTTTTTTAGGTAGTATTTAATAACAGTTTACAACTTCTGTGCTTTATCATAGAATTAAATTGTGGATACTTTTTATTAAATCACTTACAAAATTATTAAAGGGTTACTATGAAAATAAGAAAAGCAACATCTAAAGATTTCAAAGATATGCTAAATATATGGAAAGAGTGTATATCTACAATCTGTGAATTTTTAACAACGAGTGAGATAAATAAAGAAGTTGAAATTCTAGAACAAAAATATTTCGATACGCCAGAAACTAAGTGTTTTGTCCAAGTTGTAGATGATAAAAATGTAGGCTTTGTATGCATTAGAGATAAGGAGTTACTATTTTCTCCTGTATTGCCAAGCTTTTTTGGCAAAGGTCTTGGTGAAGCAATGGTTAAGTATTTATTTGAAAATCATGATATAGATACTGCTTATGTCTATTGTTCTGATATGCACTCTCTAGCATTTTATACAGCATTAGGATTTATTATTGATGATAGAATAGATGATATTTTCTTTGATAATAGATATAAATTAAACAGATTAAAATTGTCCATATCTCCAAAGGAAGCAGCTGAGAGAATTGCAGCTAAGAAGAAATCTTCTTAATCAAACAATAATAAAATCCATCACCTTTATTTTCTGTAGGTAATATCTGATAACCATAATCAGTTTTATAATTTTCTAGAATTTTAATTTCTATAATTTCAGCATCTTTATGTCTTGATAGAAAATTTTTTATTTGTAATTGATTTTCTTGTTGTAATATTGAGCATGTAATATATAGCAGATAGCCATTAGTTAGAAGATTATTAGACCATAGATTATCAAGTATTTGAGTTTGAAGTGTTTGTATGGATTTTATATCTTGAGGCTTTCTTAATACTTTGATGTCGGGATTTCTCTTAAGTGTGCCAAGAGCAGAACATGGGGCATCTATGATGATTTTGTTATACTGTCCGGCTAGAGGTTGTGTCAGATCATGCTTTATTACATTTACATGATTATTTTTGGCTATTCTTGTTACATTTTCTTTAAGTAATTCTAGGCGTTTATCAATAATATCTATAGCTGTAATTTTAGCTTGTGGAGCTAATTCTAGGATATGAGTTGTTTTGCCACCAGGAGCAGCACAAGCATCCAAAATAATATCATTATTTTGGACATTAATAATATGTCCCATATACTGAGCGGATATATCTTGAACACTAAAATAACCTTGTTGAAAAAGAGTATTATTTTTAACATCAATAGCTTTATCTAATTTGATGCAGTTCTTTAGTTCAGTTTTTGAATAGCTAATATTGTTTTTATCAAAATAATCAATAACATATTGAGGATCTTTTGCTTCGTTCAGGCGAATAAACATATCTGCTTTTGAGTTTACAGCTTTAGCTATTTTTTGATAATCAATAGGGTATTGTTCTTTAAGCATATTACTAAGCCATTGTGCAAGATCATGAGTTTTATGTTCTGTATAATTCGGCGTAATATCCTCTAAATCACGAACTATTTGTCTTAGTACACTATTAACAAGTTTTTTTGCCCATAGTATCTTTAGATTTTTACAAGCTGCTACAGTTTCATTAATGCTAGCATAATGAGGTTGATTGATCTCAAAAATCTGTAGGATACCCAGCATTACTAATATTTTAGCTTTTAGCTTAGTTTTTTCAGCTAAATATAAACTAGCTACATTTTCTAAAGAATAATAATTTCTAAAGAATTCATAACATAATAGTTTTACGAACGATTTATCTTTATCTGATAAATTATATTCAATAAGCTTGTGTTCTATAGTTAACAGAGAGTATCTGTTATCAATGATATCTAAAATTGACTTAGCTGCAACAGCACGGGTATTCATTATTTGATATGTTTTGCTAAAATTTTGATAAGCTTAGGTTGGACTTTTTTGTTGCCTGCTACGATTAGACCAGATTCAAGATTGCTACTACCATGAATGTCAGTAACTATAGCACCAGCTTCTTTCATGATTATATATCCAGCTGCTAAATCCCATATTTTGACACTACCACAAGCCCATAATCCATCGATATAACCAGCCGCTAAGTAAGCCATGTCCATAGCTATACTTCCAGAATATCTATAGCCAGAAATCATTTGTTGAAGTTTGATAAGTTCAGCAACATAAGTATCTTTAAATATTCTACGCGAGTATTTAAGAGATGCTGAAATTAAAGTCTTCTCTAAGTCTTGACTCTGAGCAACTCTAATTTTTTTACCATTAAGTAGGGCGCCTTGTCCTTTATATGCACAAAACATTAAATCTAAGAATGGATTATAAATAACACCTAAGACGATATCATTATCTTTTTTTGCTGCAATTGAAATACAGCAGTGTGGCAGGCCATGGACAAAGTTATTAGTACCGTCGATAGGATCAATAATCCATGTAAAGCGACTATCTTTGTTACCAAATTCACCATTTTCTTCAGTTATGAAATAGTCATTGAATCCAGATTTTTTGATATTGTCGATGATGAAATTTTCTACTGCTACATCAACATTTGATACAGTTGTATTATCAGATTTTTGAGAAATTTGGATAGTACTAGGATCATTTTGAGCTTGTAGAATAATTTTACCTGCTTTTCTAGCAATAGTTGTTACAGCATTAAGAATAGGTTTCATTTGTTGTGAAAATTGTCAGATTATTATTTTTAGATATGATACATTATTTAGTTTCAAAATAGGATAGTTTTGGTCAAATAAGAGACTATATTATACTAGTAATACCATAAGTGATTGCTATACCGCCGAAAAATAACCATGCGAATAATATTAACCCTAAGACTAAAGGTTTTATTCCAGCTTGGATAAATTTAGATACATGGGTTTCAAGTCCTAAAGCAGTCATCGCCATAGCTAATAAAAATTGGTCAGCTATTCTGATACTACTAACAGTTGTTACTGGTAGTAAATCTAAAGAGTTAAAGCCAGCAACTATTATAAAACCAATAGCAAACCATGGAATGATTTTTTTAATTGATCCTTTTTCAGGCTTTGATCCATTTACTCCACCTACAGTTGCAGCAGATTTAGCTATCCATATACCTATCACGATTAGCATAGGCGCTAACATCATCACACGGATCATTTTGACTGTCACAGCAACTTCTTCAGCATGAGCACTTACACCACTTCCAGCAGCTACAACTTGAGCAACTTCATGTATTGAACCACCTGCAAAAATACCATATTGAGCATCAGTCATATGACGTAAAAGACCAGCTTTCATTAGAATAGGGTACAAGAATATCGCAGCTGTTCCAAATAATACAACTGTACCTACAGCCAATAGCTGCCTTATACGGTTCAGATTTTAATGTGCCTTCGGTAGCTAATACAGCAGCAGCACCACACACAGCACTACCAGCAGCTACTAGAATAGAGCTTATCTCTATCTAAGCCAAATACCTTAGAATACCTATTACTAGGGTAGAAACTAGCATGATTATTGATACTGAAAGCCCAGCTAAGCCAACAGATGCTATTAATTGAAAGGTTAGGTTGAAGCCATAAAAGATTATTGCAAATCTAAGGATTTTCTTTGCACTAAATACAATACCTTCTTTCCATTTATGAATAATTTTACTTGCTGGTGTATGAGTTAGTGCCATACCTAGCACAATCCCTATAATTAATGGGCTAATTCCTGCAGGGATCTTTGCTATAAATAGGCTATGCCAGCAAGAATTGCTATTAACAGTACGCCTAGAATCATCGGTTGAGTGAAATGTTTTTTCATGATTTTCTATCGTTAGTTAAAATAAGTTTTGTATAAATATATACTATCAGACTACTATTTTATAACTAAAAGTATTTATATCTATTATTAGAAAAATTTATATCTTGAGACTTATGCGTTTTTTTGTTCTTTTGAGAATATAACAGCTAATATTACAAGTATGAATGATATTATATAAAAAATAACTACAGAATGCATTACGTTAGTAAGTCCTAAATATTTATTTATAAAAGCACCTGTTGTTGTAGATAGCGCTGTACCCGTTGTACCAAATAAAAGAATAGTCGTAATAAGAGTTGGAGGAGCATTCTTCATTTGAAAAGTTCCATAAGCTAGTAAACCTGCATATATATAGCAGTTAAATAAACCAAATATAATAGCTGATTTGATTACTGTACTCATATCATGGATATACAAAATGCCAGATAATGCGATTAATCCAACTAACATAAATGTAGGTAAAATATATCTTAATGGTACGAATCTTGTTATAAGTGGACTTATAAATAACCCTACACATTGGGCAGTCCAGAAATAAGAAAGTGGTTTGTTTGCATCAATCGTGCCCCAGCCTAATATTTCTTGGAAATATGATTGAGCATAACTAGTCATTATTAATTGAGCTAGTAGAAACAAAAATGCTGCAAAAGCAATACAATATAAGCTTAAATTCCAAGATGAAAAGCTTAGTTTTGTATTTACGTCATTTACTGTTTTATGTCTATTTAGTATAGAGAAATCAGAAAAAATAACTAAAACTAGAATAATAATAGCAGTTATTTGTAGGATTGAGTAAATAGTATACCATTGGAAGTTTTGGGTAATCAAATAAGCTGCAAATATTGGAATTAAAGCTCCACCAAAGCTAAAAAAGAAGTCTGTGAAAATTACATTCATAGCTCTAATTTTATGATCGTTATAAATATGTACAATCATATAGCTTGCTATTGCCATAAATAATCCGCCTGTTATACCCACGCAAGTTAGTAGTATTTTAAGTGTGAACATAGATGGTACAATAGCAGTTATAAGTGATGAAATAACACCAATAGCCACAGCTGCTACAAGTAGTAGTTTTATTGAAAATCTATTCATCAAAATACCAATAATTAAGATAGCAAACCACATTGCTACGTTAATAAATGTGAATGCAAAACCAATATTGCTGTTATTAAAATATTCAGATAGGGGTTTCATGACAGCCCCAGTAACTAATACTACATTAGCTGTATAAAAGTAACAAAGGTAACATATAAAAGTTATTAGTAGTTTATTTTTAAATGACGATGTGTTGTTTGTTCCACTTTCCATGTTGATTTTATATTGTGAGGATATAGAATGATTATTTTTGCATAAGTAATTATTTTTAGCAAGATACTAATCTTGTTAATTATTCGGACGAATTTATTTAAATATAAGTGATATATGTATACAAAAATAATATGGCAAGATAATACTCCAAAATCAGAATTGTTTGATGATTTTTATTTTTCTAGTATATCTGGGATTGATGAAAGCGCATATAATTATTTAGAGCATAACTTTTTACAACAGAGATTTAAGAAGCTAGCTGATTATCAGATCTTTAGAGTTTGTGAAACTGGTTTTGGTACTGGATTAAATTTTATTCTAACTATGAATCTCTGGGAATACTTAGTTCCCAATAATGCTAAATTAGAATATATCTCATTTGAAAAATATCCTATTTCACCATGTGATTTAAAAGAGATATTTATAGCACTAAATGGTATAACAGGGCATGAAAAACTTTTGAGTGTTTATGATCCTAAGCCTGGACTAAAATATATACAAATTTAATAATGTAATTTTAAAGTTAATAAAGACACAGGTTTTGGTAAGAAGAGAGAAATGATGTATGGTACTTTCATTAATTAGTTAATTCTTTTATATGCTTGACAGCATCAAAAGTATTAAAGCTATACTGAGCTATATTGCCTGTATAGAAAGGATCATTTTCAATAAACTTTTTAATATCTTCTATATCTCCTTTAGCGAGGATGATTCCACCAGTTTTATCTGATTTAGGTCCTGAAGCTAGAAGGATACCTTTCTCATATCCTATATCCAGAAACTCTCTATGAAGAGGTCTTACAGCTGCGACCTTATCTTCATTGACTAAATATTTTAAATCTATAATGTGGATTTGCATGATTGCCATTCCTTATATATAAAAAAGCCACATTTGTGGCCATTTAATTAGCTTTAAATATTAGAGGTCTTTTGATTAAATCTTTTTGAAAATTACAGACCCATTCGTACCACCAAATCCAAAAGAATTGTTAAGTACATAATCAATCTTCATTTTCTTAGCAGCATTAGCGGCATAATCTAAGTTACAACCATCATCTAAGTTATGTAGATTGATTGTTGGAGGAGCTATTTGATCTCTTATAGAGAGTACACTGAATATAGATTCAATTGCACCAGCAGCACCCAATAAGTGTCCTGTCATTGACTTTGTAGAACTCATTACTAGATCTTTTCTATATTGACCAATTACTTTTTCTGCTACTTGAGACTCTTGTACATCACCTAGAGGAGTAGAAGTGCCATGAGCATTTATATAGTTAATAGCATCAGGATCATTCTCAAGACCAGCATCAGCTAAAGCATTTTGTATACATCTTTCTTGACCTGGAGCATATGGCATTGTCATATGATAGCCATCAGCTGACATACCAAAACCTACTACTTCAGCATATATCTTAGCACCACGCGCTTTAGCTTTTTCATATTCTTCAAGTACTACAACACCAGCACCATCACCAAGAACAAAACCATCTCTATCTCTATCCCAAGGACGAGAAGCGCCTTGAGGATCGTCATTACGAGTTGATAGTGCTCTAGCAGCAGCAAATCCACCCATACCAATAGCATTACTAGCTTTTTCTGAACCACCAGCAAGCATAGCATCAGCATCACCGCTAGCGATTAGCCTAGCAGCCATACCAATATTATGAGTACCAGTAGTACAAGCAGTAACTATAGGAACGTTAGGACCACGTAAACCATGATTTATTGAAATAATACCAGATAGCATATTAACAATAGATGATGGGATACAGAATGGAGATATCTTAGAAGGTCCTTTAGTATCTATTACAGATTTAGTAGTTTCTAGTGTTTCGATACCACCGATACCAGAGCTAACACAAACACCAAACTTATATGAATCTTCTTCAGATACTTTATCAATGCCAGCATCCTTTAGAGCTTCGTTAGCAGCAGCGATACCGTAGTAGCAGAAAGGGTCTACTCTTTTAGCATCTTTTTTGCCTACAAGTGTATTTACATCAAAGTTCTTAATCCTTGCTGCAAATCTAACTTTAAACTCGCTAATATCTGGAGCAGGCGTATCGAATCCTGTTAACGTCTCTACACCACTTTTACCAGCTAAGATATTAGCCCAAGTTGTAGGGACATCATTTCCTAAAGGTGTTACCATACCAAGGCCAGTAACAACTACTCTACGATTAGATTTCATAATTTAAATTAACCTGTTTATATTCATTTAGAAAAAAAGTACGAACACAAATCGTACTGACTTTAGAGATTAATTTTGATTAGTTTACTTTAGAATCGATATAATCGTAAACATCTTTAACAGTTCTGATTTTCTCAGCATCTTCGTCTGGGATTTCAGTATCAAATTCTTCTTCAAGAGCCATTACAAGTTCAACTGTATCTAAAGAGTCAGCACCTAAGTCATCGATGAAAGAAGCTTCTGGTTTAAGATCTTCTTCTTTAACACCTAATTGCTCAACGATTATAGAGTTAACTTTAGCATATACTTCATTTGCGCTCATGTTTTTTTCCTTCTTATTTTTGTTTTGAAAAAATTAAAATTACTATTCACATCCAATAATATTATTTTTTAATCACTTTTGCAATAACTTTGCAAAATTTAAGCCATATACATTCCACCATTTATATGGATAGTTTGTCCTGTTATGTATTTTGCATCTTCAGAAGCTAAGAAAGCAACTGCAGCTGCAATATCTTTAGGTTCACCCATTTGACCAGATGGTATCTTAATAGCTATGAATGATTTTTGTTCATCTGTAAGTTTGTTTGTCATGTCTGTAGCTATAAAACCTGGTGCAACAACGTTTACTGTAATATTGCGAGTTGCAACTTCATAGGCTAATGACTTTGAAAAGCCAATAACCCCAGCTTTAGCAGCACAATAGTTTGTTTGTCCTGGGTTTCCAGCAGAGCCAACTACAGAGCCGATAGAGATTATTCTGCCCCATCTTTTTTTCATCATGCCTCTTACACATTCTTTTGACATGCGGAAAATAGAGCTTAAATTAGTATTTATAACTGATTGCCATTCATCTTCTGACATTCGCATCATTAGATTATCACGAGTTATTCCAGCATTGTTAACTAGAATATCTATAGCTAGGTTCTCAGCTTTTAATTGAGCAAAGAAATTTTGAATACTTTCAATATCAGAGATATTTAAAACTAGACCTTTTGCCTTGAATCCTTTGCTTTTCATTTCATTTTCAAACTTTTCTGCAGAACCTTGGCTAGTAGCTGTACCTATTACCATAGCTCCTTTGCTTGCTATTGCTTGAGCAACTTCAAAACCAATTCCTCTGCTAGCTCCTGTAACTAGAGCAATCTTATCATTTAAAGACATATATTATCTCCTTTTAAATATTTTCTAGACTATTAACACTATTAGTGTCTTTGATAGCTAGTGATTTATCAATTCTTTTTATTAATCCCGATAAGACTTTATTAGGCCCACATTCAATAACTTCGGTAACTCCAAGCTTAACTAGCTCTTCTATTGATTGAGTCCAAAGCACAGATTTATAAAGCTGTTTAATAACCGCTGATTTTATTTCTGTTGGTGTCTCATGTGACATCGCATCGAAGTTTTGTACTATGGCAGTCGTAGGTTTTTTAAACTCGACATTGTTAAGTGCTGCTTCAAATTTATCAGCTGCGGCTTTCATAAGTGAGCAGTGCGAGGGTACACTTACAGCTAGAATTTGAGCTCTTTTAGCTCCTTTTGTTTTTGCTATTTTGTTAGCTTTTTCAACAGCAGCTTTTTCACCTGATATTACTACTTGGCCAGTTGAATTAAAGTTTGCTGCTTCAACAATCCCTGCATCAGATGCCTCTTGACAGCTACTTATAACATCTTCATTTGACAGTCCTAAGATTGCGCTCATAGCACACTCCTTGTCAGTGACGGCACTTTGCATTAATTTTCCGCGAGTTGATACTAATTGTAGAGCATCTTTATATGAGATACACTCGGCCGCTAGTAGAGCAGTGTATTCTCCTAAGCTATGCCCAGCGAAGTACTCTATTTGTAGTTCTGGCTTCTGTTCTTTTAAAACTTTATATATAGCATAGCTTGTAGCAAGCAGTGCTGGCTGAGTGAACTCTGTTTTATTTAAGGTTGACTCATCATTTTGTATAATATCCCACAAATCGTAGCTCAGGTGTGTCTTTGCTTCGTCTAGGATATTTCTAAAAGTCTCAAAATTTTCATAATAATCTTGAAGCATTCCTAGCTTTTGTGATCCTTGACCTGGGAAAACTACAGCAATTTTTGACATAATAAATCGCCTCTATGATATTGAAATAAATTTTAAAAAAATGACTAAATTTTTGCAATAAATCCACCCCATACGAATCCTGCGCCAAATGCTTCTGAGATTATGGTGTCTCCTGATTTGATTTGGTTTGTTTTGATTGCATGATCTAAGGCTAAAGGTATTGAAGCTGCTGATGTATTACCATGATCTTGAAGTGTTGTAACTACTTTTGACATAGGCATATCTATTTTCTTAGCAGTGGAATTTAATATTCTATAGTTTGCTTGATGTGGAACTAGCCAATCTATTTGATTAGCTTTTATTCCTGCTTCTTTGATTAGACCATCTGCAAGAGATGAAAGCCTTGAGACAGCAAATTTGAAAACTTTGTTTCCTTCCATAATTAGATAAGGGTCTATATTTATAGCCTCTCCTCTTGAAGTAGGAAGATTGTTAGGTACATTAAGCATATCTAAACATGAACCATCTGTATAAAGTAAAGATGATAAAATCTTTTTCTCGTCACTTGTAGAAATAACTACAGCTCCGGCACCATCACCGAAAAGTACACATGTTGAACGATCACTCCAGTCAAGAACTCGAGTCATTTTCTCAGCACCAATTACTAATATATTTTTTGATATGCCTGTTTCAATGTATTGTTTTGCAATATCAAGAGCATACACAAAACCACTGCAGGCTGCTGATATGTCAAAACACCTAACATTAAAATGATCAATTTGTAAATTTTGATGTACCATGGATGCTGTTGATGGCATTATAAAATCTGGCGTGCTTGTAGCAACTATTATCATGTCAATGTCGTTAGCATTAATTTTGGCAGAATCTAGTGCTTTTTTTGCTGCTTCAGTGGCCATAAAGCTCGTGGTTTCTGTTTCATTCGCGCAATGGCGTCTTTCTATACCAACTCTTTGCTTGATCCATTCATCTGAAGTATCAACAAATTTACTTATATCTTCATTGGTTAAGATTTTTTCAGGTAAGTAACTTCCTGTACCAAGTATTTGTGCAAACATTATATAGTTATACCTATTTAGTTAGATTAGTAACAAAAGTTATTATAAATAAGCAGTCATAAGAAAGCCTATTGTCTAAAAACATTGTATCATGATTGGTAAAGATTAAAGAACTTTTTCTAATGATTCTTGAATAGTTTTAGGAATGTTGTGTTTGATTTCTTTTACAGCTTCATAGATGGCAGTTTCAAATGCATTCGCACTTGCGCTACCATGGCTTTTAACAACTATGCCTGTTAAACCTAGTAATGATGCACCATTGAAGCTATCTAGGTTCATTCCTTTTTTCATTTTTTTAAATAGTGGTAGAGACATGATTACGGGTATCTTCATTAATAATGATGTTTCTGTAATCGATTTTTTAATCAATGATTCTATAAGTCTTAGACTACCTTCCATTGTTTTTAAAGAAACGTTACCGACAAAACCATCGCATACAATTACATCTGTTATATCATCAAAAATGTGTTTTCCCTCAATATATCCTTGATAGTTAATGAAATAACAGCCTTGTAATAATTTTGAAGCATTCTTAATATTATCTAGACCTTTCATCTCTTCTTCACCAATGTTTAGTAAAGAGACTCTTGGCTCAGCTAAGCCTTTTGAGCTAGCTGCAAGTATTGATCCCATAATAGCAAATTGGAAAAGCTGTTCAGAAGAACAAACAACGTTAGCACCAAGATCAAGCATATATGTTTTGCTAAGTTGCTTTGTATCTCTATTAAATGCAGGCAATGCATATACTATAGCAGGGCGATCAACTCCGTTTACGGTTTTGAGTACAAACTTTGAAGTTGCCATTAATGCGCCTGTATTACCAGCACTCACGCAAGCATCTACAGTCCCATCTTTAACAAGGTTTATAGCTACACGCATTGATGAGTCCTTCTTTTTTCTTACTGCTATTGAAGGAGATTCATCCATACCGACTGTTTCACTAGCATGATGAATAGCTATTCTCTGTAAAACGGGCAGTTTTATTTTTTTGACTTTTGAATATCTGTCTAAGGCTCTTTTTACTTTGTGGTGATCTCCAACTAATACTATTTGTAAGTTAGAGTCTTTTTTAACTGCTTCAAGAGCTGCAGGAATAGTGGTGTTTAAACCATTATCTCCACCCATTGCATCTATAGATATTTTGTAACCCATAATTAATAAAACTTCCTATGTCGCTAATTAATATATTTGTAAATACTCACCAACCAAGGCATAAATATAGTGTGAGATGATTTTAAAAGATGACTGGAATAAATATTAGTCTTCAGATTTTGTATCTACTGCTTTCTTGCCTTTGTAGAATCCGTTAGGTGAGACGTGATGTCTTAAGTGTAACTCACCTGTGGATTTGTCAGTAGATAATGTTGGACCTGTTAAAGAATCGTGAGATCTTCTCATGTCTCTTTTTGATCTGCTTTTTTTAACTTGTTGTACAGCCATTTTAAATAACCTCCTTTATGTGTTTTTAAATTCTAAATCTGTCGTTACTTAAGTTTTTTGAGAATCTCGAAAGGATTCGGTTTTTCTTCAATAACAGTTTCTTGCTCGCTATAGTATGAATGTTTTTTTGTCTTTTTACAAGAGCTAGCATCTTTTTTTGGTGCTAATGGTAGTTCTAGAAGTATTTCTTCTTTGATAATATCTTTTAAATCTATCAATGCGCTTTCGTAGATAAAAGGCTCGTGTAAGCTATCTTGAACAAGTCTATCATCTTCAGTGATTATTATGCTATTTGTAATTGTAATAGGGTAGTCAAATGGCTCAAGAGAGTCTTGGCATATTAGTTTGATTACGCCATTTACATTATATCTAATGCATGCGTGATTTTTCTCTTCAAAAAAAGAAAATGAGCAGTTAAATGTGTGTGGCGTGTCAACTATGAGCTTAGAGATATGGTTTAAGTTTTCTATAGTTATTTGTATGTTTTCTAACTCTCTTTTTTGTTTTGCGTATATGCTATAGTTTATTTGGCTGTGTTTGCCTTTCATATATGTATTTTTCATATTTCATTGTGATACTATTCTATATACATTTCTTGTTTTATGAAAGTCTGTACTGTATCATCTTACTAGTTATATTTTTTAAAAATTGATAACACAGTAAAAGGATCGAGTAATAATGTCTTTATCTATCCCTAGAGAATTTTCAAATGCTATAAGATTTTTATCTATCGATGCAACACTTAAGGCAAAATCAGGACATCCAGGTATGCCTATGGGTATGGCCGATATCGCTACGGTTTTGTGGACCAAGTTTCTTAAACATAATCCTCAAAATCCAAACTGGATAAATCGTGATAGATTTGTACTTTCAAATGGTCATGGTTCTATGCTTTTATATTCTTTGCTGCATCTTAGTGGTTATGATTTAAGTGTTGATGATATTAAAAATTTTAGGCAACTTCATTCTAAAACTCCAGGTCATCCTGAATATGGTTATGCGCCAGGTGTAGAGACTACAACTGGACCATTGGGTCAAGGTGTGGCTAATGCTGTTGGTATGGCACTAGGTGAAAAGATATTGTCAGATAAATACAATACATCTGACTTGAAAGTAATAGATCATCATACCTATGTATTTTTAGGCGATGGGTGTCTAATGGAGGGTGTATCTCATGAAGCGTGTTCGTTAGCTGGTACCTTAGGTCTAAATAAACTAATAGCATTTTGGGATGATAATAGTATTTCTATAGATGGGGATACAAAAGGTTGGTTTACTGATAATACAGTTGAGAGATTCAAAGCATACGGCTGGAATGTGATTGAGGATGTAGATGGTCATAATTTTGAGGCTATTGAAAAAGCTATAGCTAAAGCACAATCTGAACAAAGCAAGCCAACTTTGATTTGTTGTAAAACGATTATTGGGTTTGGCTCTCCAGAAAAGGCTGGTACTGCATCTGTACATGGCTCGCCTTTGAGTGAACAAGAAAGAGCTTCAGCCGCAAAAGAGCTTGATTGGAATTATGCTCCTTTTGAAATTCCTAGTGATGTATATAAATACTGGGATGCTAAAGAAAAAGGACAAGCTTTAGAAGCAAATTGGCAGAAACAATTAGATTTATATAAGAGTAATCCTAAGTTTGAAGAATTTGATAGAGTGCTGAAAAAACAGTTGCCTGCAAATCTTGAGCAGAAAGTTGAGCAATATATTGCTTTACAGCTAGCGAATCCTGTAAAAGTGGCTACGCGTAAAGCATCTCAGATGGCTTTAGAAGTGTTGTGCAAGAATATGCCAGAAATGTTTGGTGGTTCAGCAGATTTAACAGGATCAAACAATACAAATTGGAGTGGATCAATTTGGCTTAATAATACTGATAAAGGCGCTAACTATCTTTCTTATGGGGTGAGAGAGTTTGGTATGGCTGCTATCATGAATGGTCTAAGTTTATACGGTGGTTTAAAGCCATACGGAGGAACATTCTTGGTGTTCAGTGATTACTCTAGAAATGCTATTAGAATGTCTGCTCTTATGAAACAACCCGTAGTTCATGTAATGTCTCATGATTCTATCGGTTTGGGAGAAGATGGACCAACTCATCAACCTGTAGAACATGTGCCTAGTTTAAGATTGATACCAAACTTAAATGTTTGGAGACCAGCAGATACTATTGAAACAATGGTTGCTTGGAATGAAGCGGTTAAGTCTAATGAGACTCCAAGTGTTATGGTACTAACGCGTCAAGGTTTAGAGCCTGTGGTTCAGGCTAAAGAACAAGTTTCTGATATTGTGAAAGGTGGGTATTTAGTCAGAAATAATAAAGATGCTAGATTAACTATTGTAGCTACTGGCTCAGAAGTCGAGCTAGCAATTAAAGTAGCAAAAGAATATGAAGACAAAGGAATAAAAGTTAATGTTGCTTCTATCCCATGTGTCGACGTTTTCGATACTCAAACTCATGAGTATAAAAAATCAGTAATAAGAGATGATATCCCAGCAATTTTTGTTGAGATGGCTCAGCTTGATGGGTGGTATAAGTATATGCCTAAAGCTGGTGGTGAAGTGAAAGGGATTTATAGTTTCGGTGAGTCCGCGCCAGCTGAGGATTTATTTAAGCATTTTGGTTTTACTGTAGAAAATATCAGCAACATAGTTGCTAAATATGTGTAATAAACTTTTGAAAGATAATATCTTAAGGAGATTAAAATGAGAGTTGCAATTAATGGTTTCGGTAGAATTGGTCGTTTAGCTTTTCGTCAAATGTTTGACAAGGCTGGTATAGAGATTGTTGCGATCAATGATTTAACAAATCCAAAAATGTTAGCACACTTATTAAAATATGATTCTGCTCAAGGTAGATTTTCAAAAGCAGCTGTTACAACTGCAAAAGATGACGCTATTGTTGTAGATGGTAAAGAAATTAAAATATATGCTGAAAAAGATGCTGCTAATTTGCCTTGGGGTGAATTGAAAGTAGATCTAGTATTAGAATGTACAGGTTTTTATGTATCAAAAGCAAAGTCACAAGCTCATATTGATGCTGGTGCTAAAAAAGTAGTTATTTCAGCTCCTGCTGGTAATGATTTACCAACAGTAGTTTTTGGTGTTAACCATGATATATTAACTGCAGATGAGAAAATTATCTCAGCTGCTTCTTGTACGACTAACTGTTTAGCACCTATGGCTAAAGGTCTTCATGATTTGGCAACAATTGAAAGTGGATTTATGACAACTATTCATGCTTACACTGGTGACCAAAATACTTTAGATGCACCTCATGCTAAAAATGACTTCCGTCGTGCAAGAGCTGCAGCTGTAAATATTGTACCTAACTCAACTGGTGCTGCTAAAGCTATTGGTCTAGTAATTCCTGAACTTGCAGGTAAGTTAGATGGAGCTGCTCAACGTGTTCCTGTTCCTACTGGGTCATTAACAGAGTTAGTTGCTGTAGTATCTAAGAGTGTAACAGCTGAAGATGTAAATGCTGCAATGAAAGCAGCTGCTAATGAATCTTTTGGTTATACAGAAGAAGAGTTAGTATCTAGTGATATCGTAGGAATTTCTGAAGGATCATTATTTGATGCAACTCAAACTAAAGTTACTTCACTTGGAGATAAGTCTCTAGTTAAAGTTGTATCTTGGTATGACAATGAAATGTCATATACAAATCAAATGGTAAGAGTAGTAGAGTACTTTGGAGCTCTGTAAACACTTATAGGTGGTATAAATGAGTTTTCTAACATTAAAAGACGTTGATCTTAAAAATAAGAAAGTCTTAGTTCGTGTTGACTTTAATGTGCCTGTCAAAGATGGCAAGGTTACAAGCAAAGTCAGAATAGAGGCGGCTATTCCAACCATTCAGTATATTTTAGATCAAGGTGGAGCTGTGATTTTAATGTCACATCTTGGTCGCCCTACAGAAGGCGAGTATGACTCTCAGTTTTCACTTGAACCTGTTGCTGAAGCATTATCCCAAATCATCAAAAAACCAGTTAGATTTGCTAAAGATTGGCTAAATGGTGTTGATGCTAAAGTTGGTGAAATTGTTATGTGCGATAATGTACGTTTCAATAAAGGTGAGAAAAAGTCTGACGATGAGCTATCAAAAAAAATAGCAAGTCTTGGTGATGTGTTTGTGATGGATGCATTTGCTACAGCTCATAGAGCTCAAGCATCGACTTATGGAGTAGCTAAGTATGTGCCTGTAGCGTGTGCAGGTCTACTTTCAGCTAATGAAATCAAAGCACTAGAAAAAGCTTTGAAGGCTCCTAAGAAACCAATGGTTGCTATAGTCGGTGGATCTAAAGTTTCAACAAAGTTATCTGTTTTACACAATCTTCTTGATAAGGTTGAGATTCTTATTGTTGGTGGAGGTATTGCAAACACTTTCATAAAAGCTGAAGGATTTAATATTGGTAATTCACTATATGAAGAAGATCTTGTTGGTAAAGCTAAAGATATCTTGGCAAAAGCGAAAGAGTTTGGTGTAAACATACCTGTACCAGTAGATGTAAGAGTTGCAAAAGAGTTTAGCGAAAATGCTGTTGCAGTAGTTAAAAATGTGGCTGATGTTGCTGATGATGAAATGATACTAGATATAGGTCCGAAGTCTGAAAGAAAAATTGCAGAGCTTTTAAAATCTGCTAACACTATTCTTTGGAATGGTCCTGTGGGAGTGTTTGAATTTGATAATTTTGCAGAGGGTACAAAAGCTCTATCTTTAGCGATAGCTGAATCAGATGCTTTCTCTGTTGCTGGTGGTGGCGATACTATAGCAGCGATTGAGAAATTTGATATTAAGGATAAAGTATCTTACATATCAACAGCTGGCGGAGCATTTTTAGAGTTTCTTGAAGGTAAGAAACTACCTGCTGTAGAAATATTGAAAGAGAAAGCAACTATATAACTGTAGGTTATTTATATGAGAAGAACGAAAATTTTAGCTACTCTTGGTCCTGCTAGTGAATCTAGAGAAGCGTTAACAGAGATGATTAAAGCAGGTGTTAATGCGGTACGATGTAATTTTTCGCATGGATCTGCTGAAGATCATCGTAAAAGAGTTGATCTGATACGTCAAATAGCAAAAGAGCAAGATACTTACGTTGGTATTTTGGCGGATTTACAAGGTCCAAAAATAAGACTATCGAAGTTCAAAAATGGTTCTGTGATAATCAAGAAAGGTCAAAAATTTACACTTGATGCAGATCTTGGTATTGAAGATGGTGATGAAAATACAGTTGGTATTGACTATAAAGAGCTTATTCAGGACGTTAAGAAGGGTGATATACTATTAGTTGATGATGGTAAAATTATTCTAGAAGTTGATTTTGTTAAAGGTAACAAAGCGGTAACAAAAGTTGTTATCGGAGGTAAAGTTTCCAATAATAAAGGAATCAATAAAAAAGGTGGTGGTCTAACAGCACCTGCTTTAACAGATAAAGATAAGCAAGATATCAAGGTAGCAGCAATGCTTCAGGTAGATTTCTTAGCTGTTTCATTTGTTAGAGATGGGAAAGATATGGAGTATGCACGTCAGCTTGTAAATGAAGCTGGTTGGAAGCCTGCAATGGTTGCTAAAATTGAGCGAGCAGAGGCTGTATTAGAAGATAATCTGAAAAGTATAGTAGATGCTTCAGATCTTGTGATGGTGGCTCGAGGCGATTTAGCAGTTGAAATTGGTGATGAAAATGTTCCAACTGTACAAAAATTAATTATCAGCACAGCTAGAAGAAATGAGAAGGGTTCTATTACTGCTACTCAAATGATGGAATCAATGATTGAAAACTCATCTCCAACTCGTGCTGAAGCATCTGATGTGGCAAATGCTGTATTTGATGGTACGGATGCTGTGATGCTATCAGCTGAAACAGCAGTCGGTAAGTATCCTGTTGAAACTATCTCTGCTATGTCAAGAATTTGTGAATCTGCAGAGAGGAGCAAATATACACATATTACTAAGAAACAGAAGATTGCTGATTGTGATAGAGTTGATCATGCTGTTTCAGTTGCAGCTGTTAAAATTGCCAATGATATTGGTGCTAAAGGCTTAATAGTATTGACAGAGGGTGGAAATACTTCGCGTTGGATGTCACGTGTAAATTCTGAGCTACCTATCTATGCACTATCACGTAATGTTACAACATTAGGAGCAATGACATTGTTTAGAGGAGTTGTTCCTTTGTATTTTGACTCTACTAGAATGTCTAAGTTATATGTTAATAGATCAGCTTCTATGGAGTTAGAAAGTAGAGGCTTAGCCAAGGATGGTGACATTCTTGTTTTGACAAGTGGTGATAGTATGGGTGTACATGGAAGTACTAATAAAATTAAAGTAATAATTGCAGGTCAAGTAAGATAAGGAGATAAACATGGCTTTAGTTTCATTGCGTCAACTATTGGATCATGCTGCAGAGCATGGTTATGGGTTGCCAGCGTTTAATGTAAATAATCTTGAGCAAGTAAGAGCTGTTATGGAAGCTGCTGATAGAGTTAATTCACCAGTTACTCTACAAGGCTCTGCGGGTGCAAGAAAGTATGCAGGAGCTCCGTTTATTAGACATTTAGTTCTTGCAGCGATTGAAGAGTATCCTCATATTCCAGTTTGTATGCACCAAGATCATGGTACATCTCCATCTGTTTGCCAAAGATCTATTCAATTAGGTTTTTCATCTGTAATGATGGATGGCTCATTAAAGTCAGATGGTAAAACTCCTTCAGATTATGAGTATAATGTTAATGTTACAAAAACTGTTTCTGATATGGCTCACGCTTGTGGTGTATCGGTTGAAGGTGAGCTTGGATGTCTTGGTTCATTAGAAACTGGACAAGCAGGAGAAGAAGATGGTGTTGGTGCTGAGGGTACTTTATCTATGGATCAAATGCTTACAGACCCAGAAGAAGCTGCTGATTTTGTTAAGAAAACAAAAGTAGATGCTTTAGCAATTGCTATAGGTACTTCTCATGGAGCTTATAAGTTCACTAAGCCACCTACAGGTGATGTACTATCTATTAAGAGAGTAAAAGAAATTCATGCAAGAATTCCTGATACTCACTTAGTAATGCATGGCTCATCTTCAGTACCTCAAGATTGGTTAGAAGTAATCAATACTTATGGTGGTGCTATGGGTGAGACTTATGGTGTGCCAGTAGAAGAAATCGTTGAAGCAATCAAGTATGGTGTGCGTAAGGTAAATATTGATACTGATTTACGTATGGCTGCTACTGGTGCGATTAGAAGATTTATGGCAGAAAATCCTGCTGAATTTGATCCGCGTAAATATAATGCCGTAGCAAAAGTAGCTATGTCAGAAATCTGTCAAGCTAGATATGAAGCATTTGGTAGTGCTGGTATGGCTAGTAAGATTAAGCCAATTTCACTTGAAACAATGTTTCAACGTTATGAAAGTGGTGAACTTGATCCAATCGTGAAATAATATTTCTTTCTAATTTATTCTATATTTTTAGCCAGAACTTTTTTAGTTAGTTACATTAATTTAGCTTGATATTCTTAATGGTTTAAGAGTGTTAAGATTCTGCATATTTATAATTTTTTGATAAAGTTTGCAACTACTCCATTTGTCCAACCAAAGCCATCTTGTACTATATATTCTCCTCCACCAGCATTTGCTTTAGGATTGACTACATCATATTTTTCATGGATCTTTCCAGTTTCTTTAAATTTTTCATTAACTGTATTTACAAATCTTTTAGCAATAGTTTCTGCAAGCTTATCAAAGCCATAATTTCTTAAACCTATAACAGCTTCAAAATGTAATGGCGCCCAGCCATTTGGAGAATCCCATTGTTGAGAAGTATTTAAAGTTGTAGTAATAAGTCCATGGTCTGTTAAAAATTGATTTTCTATAATCTTAGCTACCTTTTGAGCTTGTTCTTGAGTAGCTATATTTAAGAATAGTGGCGTCACTCCTGCTAAGCTTGTAATGTTAGTCATTATATTTGTCTTACTATTTAAATCATAAAAAAATCTTTTCCATTATTCCAAAAAGTATTTTAAATAAGTTTTTTTCTTTTTTCAGCTAACTCTAAATATTTAGATGCTTTTTCTTGTTCTAAAACTTCAGCAAACCATTTACCTAATAAACTCTCTAATCCATATAGATAGCTATTTAAATCAATAGGTAGAATATCTGTTGTTTGAATAGTACTAAAATCATTTGTATTAGCAAACCAACGACTAGAAAAATCCCACCCAGATTCACAAGCTGCACGGATGTTACGATAGAAGTCTGGTTTGTTTGCTATATTTTGCGCATGCTCAATATCTTCGCGATATGATTCTGGTCTAGGGGTGGCAGACTCATCCCAATATCTATTTAAACCGTTTACATTTCTTTGAGTATTCATCCAAAATGAGTATTCTTTTTCTAAAGATGGTAAATATTTTTCAATAGCAGAAATACCTAGCTCTTGATATAAAATATTTACGATTAGGTAAAATAAAGGTGGTTGCGAACGAGTTAGATAGTACTTTCTATTTGCATTTGGTACAAAGCCAACAGTATCTATCAAATATGCAAAGTTATCTGCAATATCTTTAATCATCTGTATTTCGCCATCAACTCGTAAACCTTCACAAGTAAAATAGCAGTCCGAATAATAAACTTCTCTAAACCTACCGCCTGGAATTATATAAGACTTTGGCAATGGTATAAGAGAACTTAGAGGATTCTGTTTGTCAGAGCTAGATTGTATTCTGAAAGTTTTAAATAGTTGAAAGAGAGTTCCAAATATAGTTTATTAGGTTTTGACGAAACTAAAATAAACGATAAGGAACTAAAAAATGCCAAAGCACTTAACTCTTTCAAATAGATATTGTATAGAAGAATTACTTAAATTAGGATACCAAACATCTCAAATAGCCAATAAAATTGGCTATAGTGAAAGAGCTATAAAAAAGGAACTTAATCGCACTAGTATAAATAGTGACTATAATGCTGAGATAG
>NZ_WBSX01000050.1 GCF_009823375.1 Francisella noatunensis subsp. noatunensis
TAATTGTTTTATCTCTCATGATAAGTCCATGAATATCAGATATGATATATCGTTCTTCTGTTGTGGGCGGTATGAATTTACATTGGGTCATATTATTTTCGATTACAAATTTGTAAAATATAAATTTTATATTACTATAGTAAGAACTTATTATTTTGTATTTCGTATTGACATCATCTAGTGAATCCAGGTCATCATTATATAATATCTCAATAACCTTCTGATATTGTGTATCTACATGACTATATTTTGCTTGTATATCTCTTATATTTTTGATGATTGATAAATCTGTTTCAAAAGCATATGATGAAGCAAATAGGTGCATATTATTTAGAAAATGTCTTGCTACAAAAGGAATTGGAGAAGTATACCTAACATCACTACCGTAATTTATTTTGGGTAAAAAATATCTTTTTAAAAAGGAAGTAATTAAAAGTTTTAATTGATCATAAGTTTCTATTTTATTTAGGTGTTTATTAATTATTAATATCTCCACAGATAAACACTTTTTGTCAGTACTTGTTGTAAATAAACTAGAAATATTAAATGTAGTTATAAATCTTTTAAAATCATTAAGCATTCCCATAGTTACAACATTTTTCATAAATTCAGATTAATAAACCTTAATTAATAATTACTATTTTAACACAAAAAAAGGTTCTTAGTCAAAATTTTATCAAGCTGTTCAATATTGCTTGATTCAAAGTCCCTAAAATGTTTTGTTATAGATTTACAAAATGCATCATAACTTGGGGTTTCTATTTTCTTCTCATTGAAAATATCTATAACTGAGTAGATGATTTTTCTTGGAAGCATTTGATTGGCAACAAAATTTTTAATAGTCTCATCGAATAAATCTTTATGCTTGTAGAATGATTCAAAACCTAAGCCTTCTAAGATAAGACGCTTATGGTTACTTTTAGATGTTGATGGATAATTTCTTAATAAGTTTATAGTTTTGTAATCTACATTCAGAAGATCAGAGATATAACGAATATCTTGCTTATAATATGAGTTAATATTATAAAATTTATTTGTAGCTTTAAAATATCCAAGTTGAAGAATAGCTCCTACTCTAGCATCTGGATTAGAATTTCTCACAAAAACATGATCCAATATCTTATCCATTATGAAGAATGAGATTCTTTCTTGGTTATTGAATTTAGGTGGTTTATCAAACTGCTGAGCATCATACTCTGGCAATACTTGAAATTGTGACATTAATCTAACTCCCCAATAAGTTCAACAGATTCAGCCAAGTCATCCTTTGATGGATGACAATATAGTTTAGTGGTTTCAAGCGTCTCATGTCAGCTAATACAGCAATTTGCTCTAGTCCAACTCCCGCATTAACAAGGTTTTTACAGAAAGTATGTCTTAGTATGTGAGGAGTAATAAACCCAAGCTCTATATATTCCACTCGTTCCGCCTCATCATGAAGAAGTAAACGATCTAATGAGTGATTTAGAGAAATTCTTACATAATGAAGAGATATTCGTCCCTCATTTAATAAAAATAGCAATTGCTCATTATCAGTTTGAAACTATCCACCCTTTTCTAGATGGTAATGGGCGTATAGGAAGATTGTTGATTACTCTTTACTTAGTTAGGCAACGGTTTATTAAAGAAGCCCTCTCTATATATATCTGATTTTATTGAGAGAAATAAATCAGCTTACTATGAGGCTCTTACTAGAGTACGAACAGAGAATGATATTATCCATTGGATCAAATTCTTTTTAGAAGCTGTTATTGATACCGCAAATAGTGGTGTTGAGACATTTAAACAGATCCTTGAGCTAAAAAATGAAATGGATAACATAGTTACCTTCTTTGGTAAAAAAGGACATAACGCTAACTTACTTATACAGTTTTTATATCAGAAACCTATTATTTCAGTAGCTGATATTATAGAGCCACTAAATATAAGTAAACAAACAGCTAACCTTCTTATTAGAGACTTTGAAAAAAATAATATTCTAAAAGAAATTACTGGATATGAAAGAAATAAACTCTATGCTTTTGAGAAGTACCTGAATATTTATAGTAAGACTTAAGCCCCTAAACCTGACTAAGAGCTGTTTTTAAAATCAGAAAATATACAAATTGTATATTTTGTTGGCGATAATCAATTAATTAGAAATGACTGAAAACCGCCTTGCTTTGCATATTTTATTATAAATTAGTAAACATTTAGCGTAGTAGGCCTTCACCTCCGGAAGTTGTGCCCTAACGCCAAATTGAAACTTAAAATGGCTAATTTTCACTCAAATTATCAGCTTTCAGTTCCTAGAATGCCTAGAGTCGGTACCAAAATTGATAAAACTCAACTTTAAAAAGGCAAAACCATCTAAAAACTGGATAAAATATCAACCACAGACTGAAACTAGGTACTCAGTTTGGCGTTAGGGCACAACTTCCGGAGGTGAAGGCTTAGTATGTTATTTAGTTGTTGTTTTTTGTAAATATATGGTAAAATCATAAACATATACAATAATCGTGTAAATAATTATGAATAATCCTAAGATGTCAGTAGCTAGTATTGCTAATAAACAGAGTGTTACTAGTCAAGCTATACATAAGAAATTAAAAAGTAATGATATAGTATTAGAGAAATTAGGCAATAAATCATATATTGATCATATTACGGCAAAAAGCTTTTTTAATTTTTCTTTCAAAAATAAAGTTATAGCATTTCAAATTGTAAAAGGAGGTACTGGGAAAACTACATCATTATTTAATGTTTGTTGTGCTGCTAGTTTGTATGGTGCTAAAATATTAATGGTCGATCTTGATCCGCAAGGAAATCTGACAGATGTGTGCAATGTTGATGCAGAAAATCTTCCTGTAATGATTGATATTGTTGAGGATAATATTCCTGTCCGTGAGGCAATAGTTAATGTATATCCAGGAGTTGATTTAATATCAAGTCGAATTGAGAATGTAGTCTTAGATAATAAGCTTGCGCTTTCTAAAAAACCTCTAGATAAATTATACAAACGTATTTTCAAAGATATTAAAAATGAATATGATTTTATTTTTATGGATTGTCCCCCTACTATGGGACACTCTGTCTCAGCTGTTACATTATATGCTGATCTACTTGTTATACCTTTGAACCCTGATAAATTTAGTGCAAAAGGTTTATCAATACTTAAGAATGAAATAGAAAATTTAAATAACATGTATGATGTTGATATAGATTATAAGGTATTTTTAAATAAATATAGCGGAAATACAATACTTTCAGATAAGGCTATTCAAACAACAATTACAAAAGAGCATGAAGTGGGTAAGGCTTTATCTACTGCAATAAAATTAGCTCAAGAAATACCTAATGCTATAGATAATGAAGAGAATATTTTTTCCAACTTTAAGCAATCAAGTGTTAGGGATGATTATGATGCTCTTGCTAGAGAAATATTAGATATTAAAATTTAAATGGAGTAATCAAAATGCCAAATATTTCGAATATTAAATCATCAAAAAAATTCACTAAGAAAAATTATAGAGCCTATAATATGACTGGTGATGCTACAAATATAAATGAAGATAAAATAGTAAAAATTAGCCATAATGCTATTTATAAGTGGCAATATAAGGACAGGCTAAAGGGTGACCTAGGAGATATAGACGCTTTATCTAATAGTATAAGAGATAATGGTCAGCAAGTTCCTTGCGTTGTTAGAAAAGTAAATGATAAATATGAATTAATAATTGGTGAGAGGCGTTGGTTAGCTTGTAAAAAGCTTGATATAGATTTGCTTTGCATAGTGAAAGATATAGATAATAGACAAGCATCAATAATTCAAGCAATTGAGAATGAAAAACGACAAGATTTATCTGATTACTCTAGAGGAATGAGTTATGCAAATAAGATATCAGAAGGAATATTAACGGTTAAGGACCTTCAAGAGAGTTTAGCTATAAGCAAGCTTGATATAAGTAGGTTATTATCTTTTTCCAAAATGGATAAGGATATTTATAATAGTATCAAAGATTTCACAAATGTATCATCTAGAACTGCTGCTGAAGTTAATAGAATGGCCAATAAGGGTGAGAAATATAAAGATATTATTATTTCTTTATCAGATAAAATAAGCAAAGGCAGTATAGGTGCTAGGTCTTTAGAGAGGATGATAGAGAATAGATTAAGCCCAAAAAAGGCAAAATATAATAAAGTACTTAAGGGCAAAAATATTGAAATTGTACAAAATAATAACAATTATCAAATAAATTTTAATTCATCGACGACTAGATCTATGAAAGATAAGGTAATTAATCTTGATAAACTATTAAAACTTATAGATGATTATATAGATAATGAAGCTAGTTAGTATCCACGTGGATACCTGAAGCTTTTATATTTTGTATAATTAGAATATGGTGTATTTATCTGAATATGAAATTAATTCATCTAACACTTATCTCTCCAAAAGAATTTGAAAACCAAAGTAAATTAGTGCTTTGGCTTGAATCTTCACGGAAATCGCGTAGAAAAAACTTTTACTCTTATAGTTGTGACAATATAGCTTTAGATGAGTTTATTGAACAAAACTTTCCATCACATATTCTTAGGCCGTATAAACTAGAGCTGGATATTCCTTTAAATAAAGATAATGAAGAAATACCTTCACCATTAATAGCAAATACGATCGATATAGAAGATAAGAGTATCCAGTATATTTCTCCTACAAATATAAACTCTCTAGTAACATTTAACATATTATCTTTTATTAAGGATTTACACTTTGCGACATTTTATTTTGATGATGATATTCAGCTAGCCATGATGCTAAGTTTTGGATTAAAGTTGTTAAAGAACTAAATACAGTTATTAAACATGATCAATATATACCAGATATTGTGGCAGCAAAGTCTAAATCTAATCCTGAATATAGTTTAAATGGGAACCTTTAAGTCACGATTTTAATAAGTTTGCGAAGGAAATTGGTAGTTTAATGCCAAGGTCTGCATGTGAAGTTGTTAATGCAGATGGTGAAAGTATGTTAACTAATTTGATCCTACAAACTAGCTTTGCTCAAAAGCATTATAAACAAGTAGAAGGCTCATTGATCGAGAATGCCTTAGTACCTAAACGTAAGCCTAAACTTACTCCTAAGCAATATAGTAAATGGAAACAGTGGAGAGGTAATTTAGATTATGATCAACTTGGTTCACCTTTTAGATTAACCCTGCGATTAGAAGCACCAGAACAAGAAAATGATAAATGGTATTTAACATTTTTACTACAGTCTAAAGAAGATCCATCATATATGGTTGATTTGGGCGAATATTATAGTAACAAGCAAAAACCAATTTATAAAAAAATGTTTGGCTCATCAATTGAAAGAGGTCTATTGCTTCAGTTAGGCTATGCTAGTAGGTTATATGTTCCTATAGAAAGATTATTTGATTATGGTTTATATGAATCAGATATAGAGCTTAATAAAGATGAAGCTTTTGATTTCCTTAAGGAAGATGCTTGGACATTACACGCTTGTGGTTACAATATTATTGTACCATCTTGGTGGACTAAGAAAGGAAGGCTTAAGGCTAAGATTAAAGTTAATGCTAGCAAGCGTAAACGAGATAAAATGGATAATCCTAAAGGTTACTTAGGATATGAAAGTTTAGTAGATTTTAATTATGGCTATGCTATTGGTAATCAAAGCATATCATTAAAAGAATGGAATGAACTATTAAATGCTAAATCAGATTTAGTATTCTTTAGAGGTCAATGGATAACTATAGATCCTAAAGAAATGCAACGTATGCAAGCATTAATAGAATCATCAGAAGCTGATCGACTTAGTGGCAATATTCAAGATTTAATTGAGATGTCTGCTAATGATGATGACTTTGATGTAGATGTTGATCAAGCTTTAGAGCAAATGGTAAGCCAGCTTGGTGATAAACAAAGTATTACGATGTTAGATTCTCCAGAACAATTACAAGCAACTTTGAGACCTTATCAATTAAGAGGGTTATCATGGCTAACATATTTAGAGGCTATAGGAATGCATCCTTGTCTTGCTGATGATATGGGTCTAGGGAAGACAATGCAGATTATATCTTTGCTACTCCATAGGAAGTTTGAAGAACCTTCATTACTTATTGCTCCTACTTCAGTTATTGGTAATTGGGACAGAGAAATTAAAAAGTTTGCACCGAGTATTAAAACTTATATATATCATGGATCAAAAAGAAAATCAGATGTATTCCATAAAGCAATAGAAGGGTGCGATATTGTTATTACATCTTTTGGTTTATTACGTAGAGATAAGGCAGTTTTTCAATCTCAACATTGGTCAAGAATTATAGTTGATGAAGCACAAAATATTAAAAATCCAACAGCAGCTCAAACTAAAGCTTTATGTAGCTTAGAAGCTAACTCTAGAATAGCCCTGGAACACCTGTTGAAAATAGACTAATGGATCTATGGTCAATATTTAATTTCCTTAATCCTGGTTATTTAGGTAATAAAGCTATATTCAGAAAACAGTTTGAATTGCCTGTACAAAAAGATAATGATGAGCAAAAAGCTAAAGTTCTTAAGAAAATGGTTGAGCCATTTATACTTAGAAGACTTAAAACAGATAAAAATATTATTAAGGATTTACCAGATAAGGTAGAGCAGAAAGTGTATTGTCAATTAACTAAAGAACAGGCATCTATTTATCAAACAGTGGTTAATGAAACAGAGGAAAAACTTAAATCAGCGGATAGTAAAGAACAGAATGCTATATTTGTATCTTCTATACTAAGATTGAAACAAGTTTGTAATCATCCAGCTCAGCTTTTACAGGATGGCAGTGAATTTACTCCTGAAAGATCAGTTAAACTACAAAGATTAATAGAGATGACTAAAGAGATAATGACCAATGGGGAAAGTGTACTAATCTTTAGTCAGTTTACAGAGATATGCCAACAGCTAGAAAAAGTAGTTAAGCAGAGTGGTTATAACACTTATTATTTTCATGGTGGTACTTCTAGAACAAAAAGAGAAAAAATGATTACAGAGTTTCAGGATCCTAAGTCACCACCAGCAATATTTATTCTTTCTTTAAAAGCAGGGGGTGTTGGTATTACTTTGACCAAAGCTAATCATGTAATTCATTTTGATCGTTAGTGGAATCCTGCTGTAGAGAATCAAGCAACAGATAGAGCTTATCGTATAGGTCAGAAAAAAACTGTATTTGCACATAAATATATTACTACTGGTACTATAGAAGAAAATATAGATTTGATGCTTGAAGAAAAACAAAGAGTTTCAGATATGATAGTTGGTAGTGATGAATCATGGCTAAGTAGTTTAGATAACAAGTCATTTATTGACTTGATTAAACTTAAAAACCAAATGGTGGCGTAATATGCAAAAGACAGGGTGGGGAGAGGCATTTGTAGAGTCTTTAACTTCTTTTATAGATCATGGAAGGCTTTCAAGAGGTAAATTTTATCGTACAGACCGTAGAGTTTTATCTTTTGATATGAAAGATAATCAGGTTAAAGCAACTATTCGCGGTAATGTGAATCCATATTTGGGGGTTTATAAAGAACTTAAATATAAAGTTACACTTAACTTTAAAAAGCTATCTAAGACTCAGTGGGGTAAAGTTGTAGATAAGATATGTAGCCATCCAGGTTGGTTATCTAAGTTAATGCTTAATGAAATTCCTAGTGATATAGATAGTGCTTTTGAAGAGGGTGGCTTATTACCTAAAAGCTATAATGATGTTGAAGCAAAATGTACGTGTCCTGACTATGAGAATCCATGTAAACATATAGCAGGCGTGTATTATCGTATAGCTGAAATGCTAGATAGCCAGCTAATGTTGTTGTTTCCATTACATGGAATATCTATTGATGAGCTTCAAGAACAACTTAAAAGCAATGATTTGGGTAGGGCATTTGCTGAACATTTATCTAGCCCTAAAGATATTGAAGTAGAAATCCAAAAAAGCAAATTTACTCCAATTACAGAAAAAGCGATTAATAAAGATAGCTATTGGAGTATGCCTAACTTCGAATTTGATAAGAATGATGATTTTGAGCCAATTACTGCATCTATAATCAAAAAACAGGGTGATTATCCGAGCTTTTGGGAGAGACAGAACTCTTTTGTTAGGTCTATGGAAGATATATACGGATGTGTCAGAACAAAAAATAAAAAGTTCTTATAGCTCTTGTAACCTTTGTTTTAGATATGTGAGTCTATCATTTTGTTTAACATTTCTAACGGCCATTGAAATAGCCTTGGCTTCACCAATAAGTATAACTAGCTTCTTACCTCTGGTAACTCCAGTATATATAAGATTTCTCTGTAACAGCATATAATGTTGCATAGCTATTGGTATAACTACTACAGGATACTCAGAACCCTGTGATTTGTGTATTGAAGTAGCATAAGCTAAATCAATCTCATCAAGTTCTGTAAAATCATACTCAACTTCTTTACCTTCAAAGTCTATTATAGCCATAGTTTCATCATGATCAATGGATTTAACTATACCAAGATCACCATTAAATACTTCTTTGTCATAATTATTTATAAGCTGTTACTTTATCTCCAATTCCAATAGTAAGTCCGAATTTGGTTATACTCGCTACAGGATTAGGGTTTAGTTCTTTCTGTAATTCTATATTTAAAGATTTAGCACCTAAACCACCTCTATGCATAGGAGTTAATACTTGGATATCATTATGGGCAAACTTAAAAGTTTCAGGTATCTTTTGGCTAACTATTTTAATCAAAGCATCATGAATAACATCTGGCTCTAAGTGTACTGTAAAGAAATCAGTATCTGTATTAGGTTTAGTGTAATAAACCGAGATATTTGAGTAATATTATCCCAGAGTATTTATGTAAGAATCATATCTTCAAGAACAGCGGTTAATATTTCATCAGTAACATGACTTAAATCTTTTTGATAAGCTAACTCTAAGCAACTAACAACAACGTTGTAAATTTTACGAGGAGTATCTTTTGTAGCTTCTTTAAGTATTCTTAAAGCTGCTTCGGAGAATAATGTAGTGTTTGCTCCAGCTTCTTTGAGCCCGAACTCAATGAAACTTTTAAACTCCGAGAAATTTTCAATTTGCCTAAGAGTATGATAAATTCTTATTCGTGATGTAATAGCATCGTATCTACTTTGCTTTAATTTGCGAAGTAACTGGCTATTGCCGACTAGCCATAATGTTAAGATATTTTCAGAATCATAGTTGAAATTCAGGAAGGATGCTAGGTTTTCGAAGAAATCATATTCTTTATTGGGACAAGTTTTTGTGTCTTGGATTCACAATAAATATTTACCAACATAAGGAGCTAATACATGCTAAATATTAATGGTCTTAGCCATATAAATATCACTGTAGATAACATAGAAAAAGGAATTGAATATTACAAAAATTTATTCAATGCTAAACCAATACAAATTTTCCATAGATTTAAAAATGATAATTTTTATAAATCTGCTGGATTTATGGAAAATTATAAAGATGCATTAGCAAGCATAGCATTTCTTAAGATAGAAAATATTCCTTTAACACTTGAATTAATGGAATACCATAATCCTAAAGGTGATGATAATAAAAATATAAAAAAGAAAACGAATGATATTGGTAACGTAGGTCATATTTCACTAAAAACTTCAAATATAGATAAGGATTTTGACTATATAGCAAAAAGTGGGCTTGTATCAATGATAAACTCTCACAAAGATTATAAGCCATATACTTTAGGTAAAATAAATCCTGATCAGTTTAAATTTTTTGATAAAGAGTTAGAAAGTAGTAAAAGTGAAAAACATAAAGTTTGTAAATATGTGAGTAGTATAAAATACTTTTATTTTATTGATAAATATGGAGTTCAATGGGAATTAGAACAAGGAAATGATATTTAAATATTTCCAGTATTTAAATATTTTTTTATTAAAGTTAAGAAAATATACATATTAGGTCTAACTTCTCTCTTTTCCTTTATATCAAAAAATCCTTGATCTAAAACTGCAAATTTAGGTCTGAAATCTTTGAATTTTTTAATATCAATACAAGCAATATTAGCAAGTTCATCAGATATATTTAAAGAGAGTTTAAAGGATCCACCACCACTTTTTATGCTAAGGTAATTTGATATTTCATCAGAATTATCATTTATGAATTTTTGGATTGCATCATAATCAGTAGCTAAGGCCTTTCTTTCGTTTTTTTCTTGCTCTTTTTGTAAATTTTCTTGCACCTGCTCAAATGCTACATCTTCTTGTAATTGTTTATTTTCAAGAGTGCCAAGAAAAAATGCAGCTGGAGTAATCTTTATAGTTTTATCTTCGATGGCTTGTTTAGTAATTTCTACAGCCTGATTAATAGCGTCAATAGAATAAGACTCTTCAATTTCTACAACTTTTTTTGCTCTAATTCCCCAGGATGTTAAAATTGATTCAAATTCACTTTCTGCTACTGGTGAAATAATATAATCAACTTTTTCATATGATTTTTTACTTATGTTACTTCCTTTCTGATGGTCTTCTTTATACTTATAGTCAAATAGAAATTCTATCTTTGTAAAAGCTTTTCCTTCTTTTATCAAATTATATGAAATACTAATATCAGTATATTCATTTATATTACTAATTATCAAATCTAAAACTTTTTTCTTCAACATGTTTATTGATCTGTACTTATCGTTGAGATCGAAGCTATCTCTGAAATCAGCTAATGTTATTATATACTTCCTGTTTTTACCTTTAGAACTATCTAAATCCAACTTAGCCAATATATATATATTAAAAGAATAATCACTTTTAAGATTAACAATATTACTTGGTTCAACTATGCCGTATTTAAAAAAGTTTTTTAAAATTTTTAAAGCATACTCATTTATTTCGATATTTGTTATTCCTGTTTCTTTATCATACAAGAATGTGTTAAACCAATTAGACATAGCAAATGAATCTGAGCAACTTACTCGGTCAGGATGGCTTGTTACTATTTTCTTATCTAAAAGAGATAAAAATATATTTCTTATCTCCCTAGAAAACTTTTCTTTACTGAAGCCCATAGATATTAGTGTATTTCTATGAATATTAATTTTTCTATTAATAACTGATACATCTACATCAGATAAATTTAAAGAATTAAACTCATCTTTATTAACTTGAACCAACTCTTTCTTGATCTCTCTAGATAAAGCATAAACTATTATTTGCTCCAATCTATTCCAACTCTTTTTAGTTCTTAGTGCAGAAAAGTTGTTTGTTACTTTTATACTTTCTTTCAATGTTAGTGTCTTCATAGAATGAATTACCATCTCTTATTATTAAAGCAACTATTTAATTATTGTATGTTGCTTATTTGAAAAATTGCCAAAAAGTTGCTTTTACTTGCCAAAAAGTTGCTTTTACTTGCCAAAAAGTTGCTTTTACTTGCCAAAAAGTTGCTTTTACTTGCCAAAAAGTTGCTTTTTAATCGCTGTATGCCTAGTATCTAAAGGCTTTAAGTTAATTAACAATATACAATTGTATACAATAATATAAATATACAAACAATGAGCATTAACAGTAACGCTTGTCTGTATGTTTTTTTTTGATTATAAATTATTCGAGGAGTCTTATAAAGAAATGATTAAAAGTCATACCAAAACTATCATTTAAACCATGATTCTAGTGATAATATTTTTATTTTAGTTATTTATATCATTTTATGTTGTTTATTTTCAAAATAGTATATCATTTGTGTAATGTTATTTTTAATGATAAAAAACATATAAAATGTCTCAAAGAATTGGTTACATTAGAGTGTCTTCTAAAAATCAGAATTTAGATAGGCAATTAGAGGTAATGCAAAAATATAATGTTGAAAAATTATTCCAAGAAAAAATATCTGCTAGAGACACTAACAGAGAACAACTAAAAGAGCTGCTTAAATATACCAGAGAAAAAGATGTCGTTTATGTTGAAAGTTACTCTAGGTTGGCTAGATCAACAGCCGATCTTTTAAGCTTACTAGATCAATTTAATAAAAAAGGTTTTGGGCTTTGTATCAGATAAAGAGCAAATTGATACTACGACTCCACAAGGCAAGTTAATGATGACTATTTTTGCTGGATTATCTCAGTTTGAAAGAGAGTGTATGTTAGAAAGACAAAGAGAAGGTATTGAGTTAGCTAGGATTAAAGGTAAATATAAAGGTAAACCTTTTGCCATATATGATAATAATGTTTTTAAAAATTGCTTATTAGATATCAGAGATAAAAAAATAAAAGTACCAGAAGCTATGAAAATTCTTAGAATTAAATCTATCACTACATATTATCAGCGTAAGAGATTACTAGATAAATATGGTGACTGTAATCATACAAACGCCCTACCCTCTATAAAAAGTAACAAATCTATGTATAGTAATTTAATGTATAGTAATTTAGATTTTACGATATTACGAGTTTTATGATATAAAAAATAAAAATGTATCATTTCAAAGTAAAATAGATGTCAACATTTCTCAAAATTTTCCACGAAAGTGCCTAAACTGCCTAAATTTAGAGACCTATAGATACACTTATCCT
>NZ_WBSX01000051.1 GCF_009823375.1 Francisella noatunensis subsp. noatunensis
TTAACAATATATCTCATCAATACATTAGAAAGTTACAGATAGACTTGAATAATAGACCTAAGAAATGTTTAAATTACTTGACACCTAATGAAGTACATTTTGGTATCTCTATAAACATTGAGAATACAATCTAGCGTTAATAAAATAAAAATCACTCTTTTAGACATATTATTTAACCCACTAATTTAGAAATTTGAGAGATTTTAGCATTAACTTTGAAAAAAGAAATTAAAATCTGCTATATCACTTGAATATAATAAACTTTATAGATATTATTTCGTTAATTCGCGAAACATAGTTTTACAAAAATGAAATTAGCAAATATCGTAGATTTTCAAAAAGCATTAGGTGATGAAACTAGAATTAGAATTCTAATGGTTATATATCAGCATGAACTATGCCTTTGCCATCTAGCTCATATTTTCAAACTTGCAAACTCAACATTATCTAAACATTTAGATATACTTAGACGTAATGGTTTTATACATAAGCGTAAACAAGGCAGATTCCACTACTTTTATTTTAATTCTGCATTCAAAGAGCAATTAAACTGGCTACTAGACACTCTTAATGATGACGAAATTATTCAAGCAGATCAAAAACTAGTCAAGAACTTAATACAAGAAAATCTAGAACATTTGCCAGAGATACATGCAAAGGAGAGTATTGTATGAGTAAACAATATCAAAGCTTTAAAATATATGGATTAGACTGTATTGAAGAAGTCAATATTATCAAAAAAGCATTAAGTAAAAAAATCCCCGAAAATAGTATGCAATTTGACCTACTTAACGGTAAATTATCTATTGATAATCAAAATATTTCTGAAAAAGAAATTATAACTCTAATAAAAAAAGCAGGACTAAAAGCAATTACTTGGGGTGAGCATATTACAGAAAATCAAAACACTGGTTTTTTAACTAAACACTCTCGACTAATTACAACACTACTTAGTGGAGCATTCATCATTTTTGCATACCTATATCATAGTATAAATCATGGATTTGTACACACATTTATAGATGATGAAAACATCCCTCAAACAGTTCCTCTTATATCTCAAGCCTCTTACTTAATAGCTATTTTATTTGGCAGCTGGTTTGTTTTACCTAAAGCAATCTCTTCTATTAAAAGGCTTGATGCTGATATGAACCTCTTAATGTTAATTGCCATAACTGGCGCAATTATTATTGGTCAATTATTTGAAGCAGCTGTAGTAAGCTTTTTGTTTGCTTTTTCTCTTTTGCTTGAATCATGGAGTGTCGCAAATGCTCGATTAGCGATAACAAAGCTTATGAAACTAACTCCAGATACTGCTCTAGTTTATTGTTGTCATGATAAACAATTTGAGGAAAAGCCTCTAGCAGAAATAAATACAGGCAAAACTCTTCTAATAAAACCTGGACAAAGAATTGCTCTAGATGGGATTATACTTAAAGGTAATAGCTATATAAATCAAGCACCTATAACAGGTGAATCTATTCCTGTAGGAAAAACTATTGGTGATCAAGTTTTTGCAGGAAGTATAAATGGAAACTCCGCTATTGAGATAAAAACGACAAGCACTGCTGAAAACTCATCGATTGCAAAAATAATCCAAGCCATTGAACATGTCCAATCAAAACGCTCAAAAGCAGAGAAATGGGTTGATAAATTTGCTAAAATTTACACCCCTACAATGATATTTTTAGCTATTATAATAGCTACTATTCCTCCACTCCTGCTAAATGAATCTTGGCTTAAATGGGGCTATGAGGCCTTAGTAATACTAGTTATCGCTTGCCCTTGCGCATTAGTGATATCTACACCAATTTCAATAGTTTCAAGTTTGGCAAAAGCTGCTAGAAATGGGATCTTGATCAAAGGTGGTGAATTTATAGAAATACCAGCTAAGTTAAAAGCTATTGCCTTTGATAAGACTGGTACATTAACGCAAGGCAATTCTTCTATTACAGAAATAATTGTCACACAAAATTATTCTCAACAACAATTAATCACCATAGCTGCAAGTCTTGAGAGTTCTGTTGATCACCCAATCGCTAAGACTATTTTAGACTATGCCCAAAACAACAGCATAACGTTTACACAGGCTACAAATACTGAGGTTTCAGGTGGTAAAGGAGTAACAGGAAAAATCAATGATAGTAGCTTTTGGCTTGGAAATCATGCTTTTGCTCATGAGAAACAGCTATGTACTAATGAAGATCTGCATAGCCAAGCAATAAAACTTGCAAATAATGGTCAAACATTGATTTTCATTGGCAGTGATGAAAATATTATTGGTATCATTGCTGTACAAGATATGATAAAAAATAATGTTAACGATGCTCTCAAACAATTAAAAAAACTTGGGATTAATCAAACCATCATGCTTACAGGTGATAATACTGCAACAGCTCAATCTATCGCCACACAAGCTGGAATTGATAAATTCTATGCAGAGTTACTACCTCAGGATAAAGTTACTAAAGTTGAGGAGCTAGTTAAGAACTATGGAAATATTGCTATGGTTGGGGATGGTATCAATGATGCTCCTGCACTAGCAAGATCTAATTTAGGAATTGCAATGGGTACTATAGGTAATGATATCGCAATAGAAACTGCAGATATTGCCTTAATGTCTGATGATATTGCAAAATTGCCTTGGCTTATCAAACATTCAAAGAAAACATTAAAAATAATAAAACAGAATATAACTTTTGCTATTGCTATAAAAGCGATTTTCATATCTCTTGCAATAACTGATTTAGCTACTTTATGGATGGCAATAGCTGCTGATATGGGAGCTACTCTGATTGTAATTATAAATTCACTCAGATTACTAAAATAAGCTAAATATCATATCTCAACCACAATGGTAGAAAGCGCTTAATATCATTCATAAACTTAAATAAACCTACATTTAGCTCAACATTACCATTAGGATCTGCTACTTTACGTGGAAATGCTATGCCCGCACCAAAAAGCCCTGGTGCTATAATTCCAGTTGTAGGATCATAAACTCTAGCATCAATACTCTCTACACAAGGTATTCTTTGATCAAAACCTACTGCATAAATAACTTTATTATATTCATGTAAATGCTTATTTATTTCTTCACTAGTTGATAAATATCTTTTGACTCGACTATCTAAATTTTGAGAGATATTTGCTCTAACCCATTTAGCTGTTTCACCTTTTAAACCTGAATTATCGTATAGAATCCAATCTCCCATATTGATAGCATATCTCAATGGTTGACGATAGAAATTAGCGACATCTTCAATATCGAGCTCAATTAAATTTCTAATGATTATCATTGCCGAATGAGATGAACCAAAAACTGCAACTCTATCACCCTCAATAAGCTCCTCTTTCAGTTTACTTGGAGATAATGCTGTAGCAAGATCAATTTCTTTTGTAGTTTCAGGATTATGAATATTCAAAGTTTTAGGTATAGAACCTGTTGCTAAAAGAACTTTCTCAGCCATATAGTTTTCTCTTGCGCCATACAGATTCCATACACCTTTAGCTATTTTCAATTCTGCTATAGTATCTAAACTATAATCAACTTTTTGAAGTAGATTATCCGTAATGTATTGCAAAGGTTCTGCAACATCTTTTAACTGTGAAAATCCTTGTTTATCATAATTTTCTAAAGCAAATCTTTGTAATCTTTTTTCAAACTCAAAAGATTTTATATCATTCAGAAATCTCAAGAATAACTCTACTGTTGTATTACTACTAACTTCGCCCCATTTTTTATCAAGATCACCAACACCAAAATTTGGATCAATCCAAAGTATATTTTTTGCATTTATACCACTGTCCAATAATTGCCCAATAGTTGCCATACCTGCAGGACCAGCACCAACTACCGCCCACTTATATCTTATAAAGCTTTCCATAATTAACCTAATTTATTTGCCTAAGATATATTATACTCAATCATCAATATACTGTCTTAATAAATCTTATATATATTGAATATCAGAAAATCTTATAATAAAATCCAGTAATATAAGTATTACTAAAATATAAATATGCGAATCACATTAAAACAATTACAAGTATTTGTAAATACCGCTAAGTCAGAATCCATTAGTGCTGGTGCTGAAAAATGTTTCATCTCACAAGCAGCCGCAAGTATGTCGCTATCTCAACTTGAAAACATGCTTGATACGACATTATTCGACCGTGTTGGTAAAAGAATGAAACTGAATGATAATGGCAAAAATATGCTAGCAAAAGCTATTAAAATTTTAGATGAAATTGAAGAATTTGAATCTTTTAGCTTAAATAGTAACCAATTATCAGGGAAGATAATTATTGGTGCTAGTACCACAATAGCCAATTATGTATTACCAAAATATGTAGCAATGTTTAGAAAGTTACATCCAGATACAGATTTTGAGATTATCTCAGGTAATACAAAAGAAATTATAAATAGTGTTGAGTCACTAAACTGTGATGTAGGCTTTGTCGAAGGAGAATGTAATAGTAAAATATTAGAGACTTACCTTTGGGCAAAAGATAGTCTAAAAATAATTTGTCGTATTGACCACCCATTAACTAAGAAAAAAAATATTAAGATAAAAGATCTTTTAGAATATGATTGGGCAATGAGAGAACAAGGCTCTGGAACATTTGAAATATTTTTTAATGCTCTTGAGGATAAAGTATCAAGCATAAAAAAAGCTATAACTCTACGTAGCTCAGAAGCAATAAAACAGTATATTGCATATAGTGATTGCCTAGCTTGTATATCCGAGGTAATTACAATCCAAGCTTTAGATACTGCTAAATATTGTATACTTGAAACTAAAGAGCTCGATTTATCTAGAAACTTCTACAAACTACTTCACGAGAAGAAATACCACACCGCATTAACACAAGCTTTTTGTAAATTTATAGAAGATGATATCAAATAGCCAAGATAAAACTTGAAAATCTTAGACTTTGGAGTCATCTTTACAGAGGTAACACAAATTCAAATAAATGGAGATAATAAAATGTCTATAGGAATAATTCTACTGATAATAATAGCTATAGCTGCTGTATATATAGTTATGACTTACAACAAACTAATAGCAGAGATTGAAACAGTCAAAAACTCTGAAAAACAAATAGATGTACAGCTTGATCGTAGAGCTAAAGTATTTGACTCATTAGTAAATGTTGTCAAAAAGTATATGGACTACGAGCAAACAACACTAAAGCAAGTTGTAGCACTAAGAAACCAAGCTAATTTAGCTAAAGCAAATGGCGATATTCAAGAAAGAATAAATGCTGAAAATCAGATCTCTGATCTAGCGAAAGGTATAAATGTTCAATTTGAGAACTATCCAGAATTAAAAGCTAATCAAAATGTAATTCAGTTACAAGAGGAAATTACATCTACTGAAAACAAATTAGCTTTTGCTAAACAAGCTCTTAATGACTCAATAGAAAGATACAATGCTCATAAAAAATCCTTTTTTGCTGGCATGGTAGTTAATATCTTCAAGAAGCTAAATGAAGAATTTGTATACTGGAATATCTCAGAAGAGAAAAAACAACAACTAGAAGACTCTAGAGTGGAACTATAAGATGTCAAATACTGATAATCTACAATATGGCTCTGTTGACTGGCGTGAAGTTGTTCGCAAAAATACTTATCGCACATATTTTGTCATAGCAACATTCCTAATTGTTTTTTTTCTGCTAGGAATTTTTGTTGATACCTTTTGGCGATATGGTGAGTTTGCGAATGCTTACTATAGTAGATATGGTATTGAGCTACCCATATCAAAAGTATTTTATGCATTAGCAACATTTCAAATACCTCCTTATGCTACTATGATTATATCTGCTATAGCAGTAATTTGGATATTCATCACTTTTAGTATGTATGACAAAATTATGCTATCTGGCACTGAATATCATGAGATCTCAGCAGATAACCAAGATCCTCTGGCACGCCGTGTATATAATGTAGTTGAGGAAATGAAAGTAGCTGCTGGCATGCGATATATGCCAAAGGTTTTTTTAATTGATGCAAATTATATGAATGCTTTTGCATCAGGTTACTCTGAAAAATCTGCAATGGTTGCTATCACAACAAAACTTGCAAATGCTCTTAACCGTGATGAACTACAAGCTGTTATGGCACATGAGTTAACTCATATTAGAAATCAAGATATTAAGCTTAACCTATTTACTATGGTTTTATCCAATATGATGCTTATTATTATGGATTTCTTATTTTACTCAGCTCTTTTCTCAGGAAACAATAATAATAGCAACAATAATAACCGTAACAATAATGCTGCCGTATTTTTTATCATTATTATGATTTTAAGATATGTGTTACAAATTTTTACGATATTTATGATGCTGTTCTTAAGTCGTACAAGAGAATATATGGCTGATGCTGGAGCAGTTGAGCTAATGCGTACAAATGTACCAATGGCAAATGCTCTACTAAAGATTGCTGGCGATAGTAAAACAGCAGAAGCTCAATATAGCTATAAACATAACAAAAATGAAAATCTACGCCGTGCATCATACATCTTTGATCCACTAAGTGCTGGTATAGGCAGTGGAGATATGTCTGATATGTTCTCTACTCATCCATCTATCGAAAAAAGACTGGCTTCAATTGGTGTGAAAACTAGATAACAATATAATCCTTTTTAATATAAAACTAATATACTATTACTCAGTAGATAAGCTATAATAATTATGTAGCGTATGGAGTAATTAAGATATATGGCATCAAAAACTAAACAAAAAAATTTAGGGTTTTCAATTGTTGAGTTAATTGTAACTATAGCTATAATCGGTATCTTAGCTACGCTTGCTAATGCAACATATTCTAATTATGTAATTAGAACAAAAATAGCTACTGAAGTTTCTGTACTAACAACTAGAGCAAAAGAAATATGGGACTTAAAAAGAAGTAATAAAGATTTTTATCTTAATGGTGATAATTCAGAAGTTAATGAATATGCGGCTCTTACGAAAAATATTGGTACTGCAGGTGGAACAGGTATAGTTAATGGATATGCAGAGATTATGGTGAGACCAGAATTGGTAGGAGAAGATTCTGTGAGATGGCGATGTGTCGTTGCTGGTGATATATTAACAGAATCAAATATCCCTAATCACTGTATTCTTGGCGATGCTACTTTCTTTAGAATATTAAAAGAAAATAATATAATTTTCAGTGAAGACAATTTCCAATATGATCAAACACCTGTGAATAATGATGATTGGGGCAAAGTTGATACTGATAGTGATTTTCCTGGTAAATGGTATATAACAGGTGGCGATGAGCAAATAGAAATCTGGAATAACTTTGATAATATTGATGACGTTCGACCAAATGTTGCTGAACTTGATGGTGATAGAAACGAAATTGTAGACTTCTCTCATGATTTAGCATCAAAAGGTTTTGATAGTATGCAGATGTCATTCGACTACTACTCTAGAACAGGTGATAATTCAAGTAATTTTGAAATTTATCTAGGAGATGAACTTGTCTATACGCATGATAGTTTTGCTAAGGGTTGGCAAACTATCAATATTGACTTACAAAATACTAGTGCTTCAGGTAAAACACTAACTCTAAGAGAGTCTGGTAAAGATGATAGCTACGGTGCTTTGATAGATTTAGAATCACTAAGAGTCACTCCAAATAAAATCACCTAAAGATCTAAAACTTGGAACTATAAATTTAGTAACAAATATATTATAATCATTACATTAAATTGTTATTCTTAAACAATTCCAACACATTAGATCTAAAATTTAAATAACAAAGAGATATAAATGTCAGAACAAGAGCCTCGTAAAAAACTTTCTTTAGGTAGTAGAAAAAAGTTATCAGTAAATAGAACTTCTAGTTTAAGCACAAACCTTAAAACTAGACTACAAGCCAAAAAAGAAGATAGTATCCAAAACTTTTTTAATAACACTAATAAAGAACTTCGTGAGCTATATCAACAAAGACAAACATTAGAAGATCAGATCAAACAAATAGAACAAAGACTTCTTTTTGCAAAAAGTGAGCCATTACAAGAGTTTTTATTTGAATTAAAATCACAAGATTTTGATCTACTAGCTAAGATAAACTCTTATATAAATACTCTTTAAGATTTTATTTTATAAGAATTTATGTTTATCAGGAACTAGAATATACTTTCAAATATTTCTTTAATACCTTTTTTAGCAAGACCTAGCATTTTAGCAAACTCCCCTTCTGAGAAGTCTTTGCCTTCTGCTGTACCTTGAATCTCAATCATACCGCCATTTGAGTTCATAACCACATTCATATCTGTTTCAGCATTCGAGTCTTCATCATAATCTAGATCAAGTACAGGCTCATTGTTATAAATACCAACAGATATTGCAGCAACTTGAGATATTAATGGATTAGTTTGTTCATCAAGCATGCCATTTTGCTTCATATAATCTATAGCATCTCTGATAGCCAATGATGCTCCAGTAATAGATGCTGTACGTGTGCCACCATCTGCTTGGATTACATCACAATCAACTTTGATAGTATTCTCAGCTATTTTCGTTAAATCAACACTTGCTCGTAAAGCTCTACCAATTAGTCTTTGGATTTCTTGTGTTCTACCAGATTGCTTACCTCTAGCAGCTTCTCTATCCATACGAGTATGAGTTGAACGCGGTAACATACCATATTCAGCAGTTAACCACCCCTCACCAGAATCTTTTTTGAATCTTGGTACGCCAGCAACCACAGAAGCTGTGCATAAAACTTTAGTATCACCAAACTCTATTAAAACTGAACCTTCAGCATGTTTTGTAAAATTATGTGTAACTTTTAAACTACGTAATTGATCGTTATTTCTTCCACTTGGACGCATTTTGGAACCCTTTTAATTAAATTCATAAGTATTAAGTGTATAATTATACAAATCGATATTAAAATAAGAAACCTTAAGTTTAAGGTATTTCTGATATATGAATATTATTAATAAACAAAATTTATCAAAAGTAGAAAGATACTGGCTTAATGATGCGAAAAACTTAGTTACAAGCTTATCAAAAGGCTATAGTGAAATTATATTAGATAAAATCTCTCAGAGTTTTACAAATGTTAATCAATTAGAAGCATCACTATTAGCGATTAAGACTGCATTAGTACGACAAATAACACTTTCAAGTATTAATGAAACTTTAGTTTTTGCTAGGACAATCATTCCCTGTGATACTTATGATTTTTTTTCACAAGAAGTTGATAATCTTGGCACAAAGCCAATTGGCGATAATTTACTTTTTGAAAAATCCAAGTTTACTCGTGATGAATTTATAATCCGGAAGTTATCTAGTAATGATTTTTATCAAGAAGCAAATAGGCATATTCAGCAAGAAATCTTTTCTCGCAGTTCGATATTTACATACAAAGATAATCAAAAGCTTAAATTTTTAATTACAGAATATTTTCTAGTTTTACCTGAGTTTTGTAATGCAGAATAATACAAAATTCAAAGTATATATTATGCTAATGAGATTGCATCGCCCTATTCCAATACTGCTGATTCTTTGGCCAACTCTTACTGCATTGGTTTTGGCAAATCATGGTATTCCAGATATTAAATATTTGATTATCTTCACTATTGGTGTGGTTGTAATGCGTACAGTGGGTTGTATTGTTAATGATATCGCAGACATAGATTTTGACAAACACGTAGAGCGTACTAATACTCGCCCTTTAACCAGTGGTAAACTTAGTGTCAAGAATGCTTTATATTTGTGTCTAGCTCTTACTGTAGTTGCTTTCATCTGTGTATTATTTTTAAACTTACACACAATTTTACTATCATTTGTAGCTCTATTTTTGGCTGTTTTATATCCATTTTGTAAAAGGTTCTTTGCAATACCTCAGCTAATCCTTGGCTTAGCATTCAACTTTGGTATTTTTATGGCATTTTCTGCTATAGAAAATCAGATACCACTCGAAGCTTGGATATTTTATCTATCAACAATATGTTGGACTATAGCTTATGATACTATCTATGCATTAGCTGATCAAGATTTTGATTTAGAAATTGGTATTAAGTCATCAGCTGTTTTATTTGGAGATAAAGTATTTAAGTACATCTTTTTATTCAATTTCATATCATTAATACTTTTGATAGCTCTAGGTATATATCTAAGCTTTAATATTATTTTTTACATAGGTGTTGTTATTAGTGCTTTTTTATTTATCAGAAATTATTTCTTATACAAAAAACTAGGTATAGCTAACTGTATAAAAGCTTTTTCTGATAATCATTGGATTGGCTTGATAATATTTATCGTAGTGGTTATACAATATCTTTAGTAAAGGATTTTTTTGTGATTAAAGTTTTCTATGATGGTAAATGTGGATTATGCTCAAAAGAGATAAATCACTATAAAAATATAGCACCAGAAAATATTTTTGAATGGCTTGATATTACCGAAATATTTGAAGAAAGTCTTAACAAAGAAAATTTAGATACTCTATCTTGTCTGAAGCTATTTCATGTCAAAGATAACGAAGGTAAATTTCATACTGGAGTTGATGCCTTTATCATAATATGGAGCCAATTAAACAAATGGAGAAAGTTAGCAACTATTATTAAACTACCATTAATATATGGTTTTGCTAAAATTATATATAGCCTGTTTGCGAAATGGAGTTTTAATCGTTTAACCCATTGTAAAATAAAGTAACCTAAACTGGAGAGTAGATGAACTTAATAATTGGTGCGATCTTAGGTTTTATATCAGTAGCTTTTGGTGCTTACGCAGAACATGGTTTAAAATCACAAATTTCAGCTGAACATTTTGAATTTATAATGATAGCTATACGTTATAATCAAATCTATGCTATCGTAATTAGCGGTATTGGAATAGCTCTTTTAAGTAGTAAGAGCTTATCACGATGTTTAACTCTTAAACTAAGCAACTTATTTTTTATAGTTGGCACAATATTATTTAGTTTTAGTATTTATATTTCTGTGGTTTATAATATACCTATTATTTTGAAGCTAGCACCATTTGGTGGCACCACACTGATGATAGGCTGGCTAATGCTAATTTTAGCTGCTGTTTTTTTGAAGAAGAACCTAAAGAAAAGCTTATGAAGAGATATATAATTACACTAGCATTATGTATATTTGTGTTATCAGATACTGGCTTTGCAGATACCAAAGATAATCAAGGATATATAGTCAAACTTTACTTTAGCAGAACTATGAAAGATGATAAAGATAATATCTCTTACGTTTCAGATAAGATGTTCAAAAATTTTGAAAACAAATACATAACACCCGCTTTCCCTGATGGTTATACTGAAAATGATGCTAGAGGATATTGGCGTAGCCCAACAGGAACTACGTATAGTGAAAAAACCAAAGTTGTCACAATACTTGCAGATGATAAATCAAAACAACTTGAGCAAAAGTAAACAATCTAGTCAATGTCTACGAGAAAACATATCATCAAGAAAGTGTTTTGGTAACATACACAAAGACAGATTATTCTTTGCTAGATTGTATTCTCAATGTTTATAGAGATACCAAAATGTACTTCATTAGGTGTCAAGTAATTTAAACATTTCTTAGGTCTATTATTCAAGTCTATCTGTAACTTTCTAATGTATTGATGAGATATATTGTTAAAGTTAGTACCTTTAGATATAAATTGTCTGATATACCTATTCATGTTTTCATTAGTACCTCTTTGCCAAGGACTGTATGGATCAGCAAAGAATACTTTGATGCCAGTCTTGCTAGTTAGCTTCTTATGTTTAGCAAACTCTTTACCATTATCAAATGTAGCTGTTAATATTTTATGACCATTAGATACTTTGTACAATATTCTATTGATTGAATTAGCTGTTCTATCTATAGACTTGGCTAAAATAGTAAATCTGCTAGCTCTATCGACCATTGTTACAATAGCACTTTTATGGTCTTTACCAACAATAGTGTCACCTTCAAAGTGATAAAGATTTTTTCTATTATTAGCACTGCTAGGTCTTTCAGAAATACTCGCTCTATCCTTTATCTTAACTTGTTTAGAGTCACCTTCTTTTTTGTATTTATATTGTCTAGCTTTGAAAAATAATAAGTGTCTAAGCTTTAACTT
>NZ_WBSX01000052.1 GCF_009823375.1 Francisella noatunensis subsp. noatunensis
GTAGATTAAAACATGAGGCATTGTTAATATAACTCACAAAGCAATTTACAACTTAATAAGCAAGTTAAAGCTTAGACACTTATTATTTTTCAAAGCTAGACAATATAAATACAAAAAAGAAGGTGACTCTAAACAAGTTAAGATAAAGGATAGAGCGAGTATTTCTGAAAGACCTAGCAGTGCTAATAGAAAAAATCTTTATCACTTTGAAGGTGACACTATTGTTGGTAAAGACCATAAAGGTGCTATTGTAACAATGGTCGATAGAGCTAGCAGATTTACTATTTTAGCCAAGTCTATAGATAGAACAGCTAATTCAATCAATAGAATATTGTACAAAGTATCTAATGGTCATAAAATATTAACAGCTACATTTGATAATGGTAAAGAGTTTGCTAAACATAAGAAGCAAACTAGCAAGACTGGCATCAAAGTATTCTTTGCTGATCCATACAGTCCTTGGCAAAGAGGTACTAATGAAAACATGAATAGGTATATCAGACAATTTATACCTAAAGGTACTAACTTTAACAATATATCTCATCAATACATTAGAAAGTTACAGATAGACTTGAATAATAGACCTAAGAAATGTTTAAATTACTTGACACCTAATGAAGTACATTTTGGTATCTCTATAAACATTGAGAATACTATCTAGCAAGTTAAATCATTTAGTTTAGTAAATTTACTAATTAAAATTCCTAAAACTATTGGTAAGATAACTATTATTGCCATTGTTTCAAACATACCAAACCAGTCTAACTCAATACTTTTTGCAAAGAAAAAATAGATGATCAATGGCATAACTATTGGTGCTAACAATGTTGTTAAGAAAGTTAAACTAACAGTAAGTGAAATATTTGCTCTAGCTAATAAAGCCATAACTCCTGAAGCTGTGCCTCCTGGACAAGCGCCAACAATAACTAAACCTATCAATGCGGTTAAGCTCAACCCAAAGAGCTTACCAATTATAAAAGCTGCTATTGATGTAACAGTTAATTTCAAAAACAATATAACCAGTAGCTTTCCCTTGAGGTTAGCGACTTTTACAAAATCTTTTGGTTGTAGATGAAGTCCAATTACCAACATAATAGTAGCCAATAAATAAGTAATATATGGCTTCAATGGTATAAATATGTAAGGTACTGATACAGCTAAAAGAACTCCTAGTATCACTATAATTGCAAAATATTTTTGGATAAAGTTCATTTTTGAAGTTATTACCTAATTTTTTCAAACCATTTTATATACTAATTAAAGATAAAAATAGATTTACATCTTTTATAACATCGAAAATAAGAAATAGGCTTGGAGAACGTTAATTGAATATTTTCAGATAAGATTTATTTTTTATTTTTTGCTCTCCGACATCTTTCAGAGCAGTATTTTACTTCATCCCATACTTTTGCCCATTTCTTACGCCAATTAAATGGTAAACCACATACTACACAAACCTTCGTAGGCAAATGCTGTTTTTTCATATACCTAATTCCTCAAGAAACTTTTTACTATCTTGTCTAATTAGTTCTTTCTTCTCATTAGTCATCTTTTCATAAGATTTATAAATCATTGCCAAACGAGGATTATTAGCTAGCTTTGATTTATTTCTAGCTAAGAAATCCCAATATAAGTAATTAAATGGACAAGCATCACTTCCATTTTTCTTACTGATTTTATAACCACAATTATCACAGTAATTAGACATTTTTTTGATATAGCTACCACTTGCCGCATAAGGCTTACTTGCCAAGCATCCACCATCAGCAAAAAGCACCATTCCAGATACATTTGGTAGTTCCACCCACTCATAAGCATCGGCATATACCAACAAATACCATTCATTGACATACTTAGGATCAAACCCCTGCTAATAATGCAAAATTACCAAGCACCATTAGTCTTTGAATATGGTGCGCATAGGCATTTTGTTTAGTTTCTTTAACACATTGATGCAGACAATTTATCTTAGTATCGGCATCCCAATAAAAGCTTGGCAATTTACGCGTAGCTTCAAGGTAGTTCATATCGCGATAGTCTGGCATTTTCAACCAATAAACATCTCGCACAAACTCTCGCCAACCAAGAATTTGACGGATAAAACCCTCAACAGCATTTAAAGGAGCATTGCCATTATAATATGCTTTTTCAGCAGCCTTGATACATTCCATAGGTAACAGTAAGCCCATTATTGATATACATAGAAATATGAGAGTGATACATCCATGCCTGCCCCTCAAGCATAGCATCTTGATAATCTCCAAAATCACTAAGTCTTTCTTTAACAAATAAATCTAGTGCTTCGAGCGCCTGCTCTCTAGTAACAGCATAATTAAATGGCTCGATATCACCAAAATTATTAGCGAATGTTTTCTCGACTAACTTAATTACTCGCTTAGTTATATCATCTGCTGTACTTTTATATGGTTTTGGGATTTGAATATCAGAACTTGGTGTTTTACGGTTTTGACTATTATAATTCCACTGTCCACCTTCTGGCTTACCATCATTATCAAGCAAAATATTATGTTTGGTACACATATAACGATAGAAATATTCCATGCGTATTTGCTTGTAGTTTTTTGACCACTTTACAAACTCATCAATTGTTGCTAAGAATCTATCATCTGTGCGTATTTCAACATCTATTGAAAAATCTTTTTGCCAACTTTGGATATCTTTTAATACTCGATATTCACCTGGCTCTGTGACAATAAGCTTTTGTAAGCCAAGTTTTTCAATAACTTTTTGAACTTCACTATAAAATGAACCAGTATTCTTTGGATCATCTAATTTTGTATAACAAACTTTATAGCCTAATTTATGCAACTGCAGTGCAAAATGGCGCATTGCTGAGAAAATATACACTAGCTTCTTTTTATGATGCTTAACATAACTAGCCTCTTGCATCACTTCACACATCATTTACTCTATTACAATCTCTCAAGCTAGAAATACTTTGTGAAAGTTGATCTCCTAGAATTAATCGTAAGGTTCTCATTAGAAAAGCTCTCCTTGAATATTCTCTACCTTTTGTTGTTTAGATTTGATTTTTCTGGGCGTTTTCCTACTAGCGTGTTTTTTGACAATATTTTTAGTTTCTTGACTATTCTTTGAGTCTTTTCTAATCTTATAAATATTATCCGCAGCAAATTTCCGTGCTTGTTTCTCATCAATGATTGGATCTGGATAATCTACAGCATTATGTTTTTCTAACCATGGTGTATGGATATATTCATCAGTTACATTTTCTAGCTCAGGTACCCATCTTCTAATAAACTCACCATTAGGATCTTGGTCAACGCTTTGCTTAATAGGGTTTATAAATACGGATACTATTAATACCTGTAGTCCCAGATTGCATTTGTACTTGTGAGTAATGAATACCTGGTTCATAATCAGTAAATAATCTTGCCAAATATAGCGATGTAACACGCCAATCCAACCACAAATGGTAGCTTGCAAAACTCATAAGCATTGCACGCATACGAAAATTTAACCATCCTGTTGCAATCAAGGCTCGCATACACGCATCTATCATTGGATAACCAGTATTACCACTTTCCATGCCTCAAAATATTGCTGATTTAGCGGCTCTGTGCGTAGTTGATCATAAGCTGAATGCAAATTTTCATATTCAATACTTGGTTGATCCTCTAACTTCTGCATAAAATGACAATGCCAGCGCAGGCGCGATAAAAATGAACGCATTGCGCTTAACCATTTTGTTTTATTTTTTATACTACTAGCTTTGATTTCATTTTTACGCTGATTAGCAAGTTGATATACTTCTTTTATCGATATAACTCCAAAAGCTATATATGGCGATAATCTCGAACAGCTTCTAAAAGCTGTCAGAGGTGAAGACATCTCTTTAGTATAACCACAACCTCTTTGATATAAGAAACTATCAAGGATTCTAAGTGCGCGAACTCGACCACCTTTTTGCCGTTTATAGCAATTATCATACTCTAGACCAAGACTTCCAGCAGTAGGTATTTTAGTTTGATTTTCACAAATAAATTTAAGTTTATTAGGTGCTTCAACGATCTTCTCGCTCATGCGTTTATGCCATAACAAAGCCCTGTTATCTCTATCAGCTAAACAACGAATTACACCATTCTGATATGGTTGATACCATGCAATATTGTTTTGCTCAAAAAACTTCTCAAGCTTAATATCACGTTGATATGTCCAGTCATTCCAAGTTTCTTGATGCGACCAAACATCCTTGATATGATATTTTTGTATTAGCTGCTCAAAAACCTCTACAGCATCACCAATCATTAAGATTAAAGGTTGTCCTAATCTCGTAAGTTCAGTATTTAACTCTTCTAAACATTCTGATAAGAACAAATATTGCCTATGACTCATATCAAGCTGTTGCCAAAGCTCAGGCTCAATTATATATATTGGTAAAACATCTCCTTTTGTAGCTGCCTGTGTTAATACCAAATTATCATATATATGTAAATCACGCTTAAACCAGACTACTTGCATTTGTATAATTTAGCTTTTTGTGATGTTTTGCAACTCTTCCTGATACTCTTTTGCGCCAAAGTCTAAAGCTACTCGGCTTAAGATTATTTTGCATGATTTTTATAACTTGTGGCTCTGACAATCCAGTTATATTTTTGATTGAATCAAATGATGTTTTATCACACCAAGCCATTTCTATAATTTTACTGGCTGTTATACTCTTATCACTCATAAAATACCTCTCAAGACGTTAACTATGGAATAATCTCTTTACCGTCCCATGCGAAACATTTACCACTATCATCGGCTTTTAAGCCATCTAGAACTTCAATTAGTTTACTAGCTGAATACTCAGATGTGAAAAGCTTACCCTCAGCTACTCTAGCTTGGAAAGGCTTAGAAAGATGACTATCCACAGTCCCTGGATGCAACCCAAGTATTATAGCACTTGGATTTACACGCTTAGTTTCGATACTTGCTGTTTTGATAAACATATTTAAAGCAGCCTTTGAAGCTCTATAAGCATACCAACCACCAAGCTGATTATCAGAAATACTACCAACTCTTGCAGAAATAGCTGCAAATACAGACTTAGTATCTTTAGCTAACTTGGGTATAAAATGCTTTGCGACCAAAGCCGGAAATATTGTATTTGCTTTAAAGAGCTCAATAAATTTGTCAGCAGATAATTCTTTTAAGGATTTTTCTGGTTTTATCTCGGAAGTATGTAGTATACCAGTAGCTACAAAAACCAGATTAATAGCTCCTGACTTATCATAAACATATTTTGCTGCTTTTTCGATTGTTGATTCATCAGTATAATCAATATATTCATAAACTACACCTTCTACACAATCAACTACTTTAGCACGTGAAAACGCATATATATTTGCATTAGGATATAACTGTCTTAGTCTTTTAATTACAGCATGACCTATAGCACCAGAGGCACCTATAACAACTAAATTACCACTCATAGCACTCTCCCAAAATCATGCTCTAGTACTACAAGTATACAAATAAGATTATGGATTTTTTATACAGATAAATGAATATTAAGAAAGTTTAATATACAGAAACTAATCAGCTATCAGATCATACTCAGTCGACTCTGTAATCTCGACGGTTGCAAATTCACCTACTTTTAGATTTCTTTCTAGCGCATCGCCGATAATTACTTGTCCATCTACTTCTGGAGCATCATATTTAGTACGACCAATCGCATAGTTTTCGTCTTTATTTATGACATCTATGATTACTTGCTGTTCTGTTCCAACAAATCGTTGTAATTTATCGGCGCTTATTTGTACTTGTAACCCCATAAATTCATCTAAACGCTGTTGTTTGACCTCTTCAGAAATAAGATTATCAAACTGGTTAGCCTTTGCGCCCTCTACTTCAGAATACTTAAAGCAACCGACTCTATCAAGCTGAGCTTTTTCAGCAAAATCTAATAAGTGCTCAAAGTCAGCTTCTGTCTCACCTGGGAATCCCACTATAAATGTACTACGAATAGTTATATCCGGACATATATCACGCCACTTATTGATTCTATCAAGAGTTTTTTGCGTATGAGCTGGGCGCTTCATTCTTTTTAGAACCTCAGGAGATGAATGTTGTAAAGGCACATCTAAATAAGGAAGTATCTTCCCTTGTGCCATAAGAGGTACTATTTTATCAACATGCGGGTATGGATAAACATAGTGTAATCTTGTCCACATATCTAATTCTCCAAGAGCAGTAGCAAGATCTAAAATATTACTTTGATATTCTTTATTATTCCAAATACCGGACTTATATTTAATATCGACACCATACGCAGAAGTATCTTGTGATATTACAAGTAGCTCTTTAACACCAGCATTTTTAAGCTTTTCAGCTTCTTTCATGATATTATTGAGCGACTTTTTAGCTTACCACGAATATCTGGAATAATACAAAAAGTGCAAGTGTTGTTACACCCTTCTGATATTTTCAAGTACGAATAATGTCTTGGTGTAAGCTTAATACCTTGTGGTGGTACTAAAGATACAAAATCATTTGCAAATATCGGAGCATGAGTATGCACCGCTTCTATCAAGTTCTCATAATCTTGAGGCCCTGTAATACTTAGAACTTCTGGATGTTTTTCTTTGATAAGATCTGCCTTATTTCCCAGACATCCTGTTACTAAAACCTTGCCATTCTCAGCTATTGCTTCACCAATGACTTCCAAAGACTCATCAATAGCAGAGTTTAGAAAACCATAAGTATTAACTATAACCATATCAGCATTATCATAGCTATCAACTAAATCATAACCTTCAGCCTTTAACTTAGTTATTATACGCTCAGAATCAACAAGGTTTTTTGGACAACCAAGACTCACAAAACCAATTTTAGGAATTTTAATCATAATATTTAATTCAAACAAAAAATTATGCGACTATTGTAGAACAATTTGAGATAAAAAAATAGTTAAAGATAAAATTACAAATCGAGATGAAAGGTTATTAATTAGTTTGAAGAATTACTCTCATCACATTTCACACCGAAATCAATTTCCGTTCTTCTATCTAAGTAGAAAGCTTTTTCAGATGCTTTATATGAACACGTATCATTAACACCATCTGTACAGAACTCATCATAGAACTGAGTTAGTTCTGCCGCTGGTTTTAATTTACCATAGCTTACAACACAGATTTGATCTTTATTTACATTTTTACCTAATAAGTAGTTGTATACTGCTTCAGCACGCTTTTGTCCTAGGTTAAAGTTATATTTCTCGCTACCTCTAGGGTCAGTATTACCTGATAATTTGATTGGTTGATCTGAATGCGCTATTAGATAGTCTGCTGTCTTATCTAAGCATTCTTTAGCATCATCAGTAATATTATAACTATCAAAACCAAAGTATACTGATCTACAGTTAATATCCATTAGCTCTTTTTTCATTTGCTCAACTTGATCTGAGCTCATATTATCAGAACCATATATTTGCGAAGACATCTCTAAAGCTTGTGAACTATCAACACCAGCATACTTATCTTTGATTAAATCACTATTATCTGGTCTAGTGCTTGAGCAACTCGCCAACATAAGCATAGAACTTACAACAGTTATACTCACAATACTTTTTTTCAGCATATTTAACTCCTGTTTTTAGCTATTTTCAAAACTTGAAACCTCATAATTACCACCATCATCTGCATAGCCAGTATAACTTGATCCATAATTTTAACCACTTTTAAGCGTACTAATAAAACCAGGACCACTTGTTTCATTCAAAGATGAACCATCTAAGCTACCATTTGCATTAGCTTGTAAAGGAGGTCCTTTATACCACGTACAACTTGTAATTAATAAAGCTAAAGCTAAAACAAAATAATTTTTAACCAAAACTCTCATACAAGCTCCTTAAAAGTTTTTGGGTGACCAGCTTGGGGACTGAATTAAAATATTACCATTATTAGCTGTGTCAACATTAAAATGATTGTCTCCATCTAATGATACCATATCTAATGAACTATAACCTCTAGAGTTTGTAGATATATACGCAATCATATTGCCAAATGGAGATACTGTAGGTGAACTATCTGATTTACCATTTGTAATATTTGTTACACTTCCATTAGCTAAACTAAAATCTGCTATCTGAGTACCACTTGATCTAGACTGGTTCATGAATATAATATCTTTACCATCTGGAGTATAATTTGGCTCATAGCCTTGATATATCCTACTACTTAGTTTAGATGATTGAGGATATCTTGAGTTAACCGGCGCAACATAAATATTTGGACGCCCATCTCTATCAGATGTAAATACTATACTCTGACCATTTGGTGAGAATTTTGGAGCTGTATTTATACCATTTATAGTTATTCTCTTTAAGGCTTTAGTAGCTAAATTTAATATATAGATATTAGTTTGATCAGAATAACCTTTAGATAAAGCTAAAGCAATTTCTTTGCCATTAGGAGAGAATGATGGAGAACTATTGATCTCTTTAAAATTAGTTATCCTAGTAACTTTTCCTGTAGCTATCTCTAAAGTGTACACACCCATACTACCGCCACTATAGCTTGAATAAACTATATATCTTCCATCATTTGACCATGATGGTGTAGCTATAGGATTATCACTTTGTCTAAGAACTGTATGTTTGTTATAACCATCATAATCAGATATTACAAGCTCATAAATTCTGCCATATCTAGCATAAGGATTACTTACTTGTACGTATGCTAACTTTGTCAAGAAGAAGCCTTGCTCTCCAGTAATTTTTTGATATGCATAATTAGCAATCTTATGTGCTAAAGGTCTCACTAGAGATGTACTTATATTTTTATATGTTATTGATCTGATATAACTTGTATCATTTCTCTTATATATCTGTACTTCAACAGTGTAGCTATTATTTGAATCTTTTGTATATTTTGTTAAAACAACATAATCAGACTTCAAACTCTTCCAAGGTATATTCTGACTTTGATTAATTTCATACTTAATAGGATCTTCGCCTTGTAGCTTACCATTATGGTTAAGATCTGAAACTATTATAGAATTTACTTGTTGAGGAAATTGATCTACAACATTATTACTTATCACCGTTACTAACGGTTTTTGAATAACGCCTGTTGTCACCTCAGCGACTAAGTCTGCATATAGACTAGATATTAAAAAAACAAATATCGAAAAGCCTGTAATGATTTTTCTCATATTATTCCTCATTAACTTTGTTTAAATATAAAGCTTATATTTTCTGTTTGTATTGTTCTTCTTGCAATAGGATTTGACGCCTCTGGTGGAGTTGTATTTTTAATAGCATCTATAAGCGACTGATCACAACTATAATCACCTGAAGTTCCTGTGAGTTTAATAAACTCTCCATTTCTGATTATTGCTCTTGGTAAATCATATATACCTCTACAATCATCTTTAATCCAGTTTGAGCCAACTCTATCAGTATATTCTGTAACATACTTGCTAACAGCTAAATCTGCCTGATTTTTTGCCGCCTCGCGCTTAGCTGATGCAATAGCTTCTGCTCTTGCTTTGGCCAATCTCTCTTGACGAGCTTTTTCTTCTGCTTCTTGTTTAGCTCTCAGCTCTTGTTCTTTTTTATGTTTTGCCTCTTCTTGAGCCTTTTTCTTAGCTTCTTCTATAGCTTTTATTTTTGCTTCTAACTTTGCTTTTTTCTCAGCTTCAGCTTGTTCTTTTAGTTTTTGCTGATGTTTTATAAGGGCCTGTTTTTTTGCTTGCTTAATATCTTCTCTAGCTTGTTTTAATTCTTGCTGGTGATTTTCGTAAGCAGAAATTTGTTTGTCTAACTCACTACTACTTATTGATGTTGCTTGAATAATCTGAAGTTTCTTAGGTGTATTCTCAACCTGCGCACTCAAAGCTGCCTGACTAGTTTCAAACTTAAGATCACTTATAAAGGCTAGCGTATATAGCAAAATTACAATACCAATATGTACAAGTATTGCCTTTACCAAGAATGGATTTTCATCGACTGTTTTTTTACAGAAACTAATAATTTTTTGATAATTAAGATTTGCCATCTTCAGTGACTAACCCCACTTTATCTACACCAGCTCTTTGAATAAAAGCCATAGCTTTTACTACCTCGCCATAACTTGCACTACTATCACCTCGTACGTATACAGGCTTACCAGGAGATTGCTGAGATAAGCTAACAACCGCATTTGTAAGATCTCTAGCACTTAGTGGTGCTTTTGGATCACTAACTCCTTGATTAACAAAATACTCTCCATCCCTGTTGACAGTAACAACAATAGGCTTACTATCGTTAGAAGGTATTTTCTCAGACTGAGCTTTAGGTAAATCAACCTTTACACCTTGTGTTAATATAGGTGTTGTAATCATAAAAATAACCAAAAGCACCAACATTACATCAATATACGGTACTACATTGATTTGTACCATTGGTCTTTTTTTTCTAAAAAATCTTTTGTTTCTCTTTTTCATATTAAAAAGCCTTTATTTAAAAGCTTTCTTGATGTTGCTGTTGAACTTCATCTCTATGCGCTTCCTTCAAAAGTAATATACATAGATCATCTTGGAATGATTCATAACCTGACAAAACATCATCAACCTGATTAGACAATCTACTATGCCCGATAACGGCAGGAATTGCCACAAAAAGACCAAGTGCTGTAGCAATCAATGCTTCTGCGATATGAGGAGCAACTATAGAAATTGTAGCCTGTTCTACACCACCAAGTGTATTAAATGACGACATAATACCCCAAACAGTACCAACTAGTCCAATATATGGAGATACAGCACCTATCGTAGCCAAAGCTGGCAACTTTCTATCTAGCTCTTTCGCCTCTTGAGCTATAGCTATACTTACTGTTCTTTCCATACCTTCTAGAATAGTATCGCCTCTTAGTATCCCAGTATCTTTAAGATTATTAAATTCTCTTAAACCTGAGCAAAATATTATTGATTTACCAAAGATGTTTTCTTTATGCTGAAGATAGTAGTCATACAATTTTTGTATATGATGTCCTGCCCAGAACAACTTATCAAACTGGACCTGTTCATTACGATATTTTTTTACACGATTGTTAACTTCAAACATAATAGCCCAAGAGTAAACAGACATGGCCACTAAGCCTAACATAATAAGCTGAACTATAAAGTTAGCATGTAAAATTAATTGAATTAGAGAAATAGAATTATCCATAAATATTCCTGACAGATTTTATATTTGCATATATTTTCGCGCGTGTTGTTGCTAATTATACGTAAACTAATATAAATTATAAACCATTTAATGCATCTAAATTAAATGCTAGATTGTATTCTGAAAGTTTTAAATAGTTGAAAGAGAGTTCCAAATATAGTTTATTAGGTTTTGACGAAACTAAAATAAACGATAAGGAACTAAAAAATGCCAAAGCACTTAACTCTTTCAAATAGATATTGCATAGAAGAATTACTTAAATTAGGATACCAAACATCTCAAATAGCCAATAAAATTGGCTATAGTGAAAGAGCTATAAAAAAGGAACTTAATCGCACTAGTATAAATAGTGACTATAATGCTGAGATAGCACAGAAGCTATATCAAAGCCGCAGAACTTCAAATAATCATAAGCTATCCTGTAAAGTTAAAAAGCTAATAATAGCTTTGTTAAAAAAGAAGATATCTCCGGAACTTATTTGTGGTAGATTAAAACATGAGGGCATTGTTAATATAACTCACAAAGCAATTTAAAGCTTAGACACTTATTATTTTTCAAAGC
>NZ_WBSX01000053.1 GCF_009823375.1 Francisella noatunensis subsp. noatunensis
CTATCTCAGCATTATAGTCACTATTTATACTAGTGCGATTAAGTTCCTTTTTTATAGCTCTTTCACTATAGCCAATTTTATTGGCTATTTGAGATGTTTGGTATCCTAATTTAAGTAATTCTTCTATACAATATCTATTTGAAAGAGTTAAGTGCTTTGGCATTTTTTAGTTCCTTATCGTTTATTTTAGTTTCGTCAAAACCTAATAAACTATATTTGGAACTCTCTTTCAACTATTTAAAACTTTCAGAATACAATCTAGCTTCAAAAATACTAATATATAAGTATTTTTGAAAGAATTTTATTAAGAGATCTTTAAAAATGAGTGTCTTATAAATTGTATGATTTTATCAATAAAATTAAACTTCTGAATTTGCTGTATAAAAGGTTTTTTACTAGTACTAAACTATGTATTATGCCTATATTGGGGGTCGATTTGTGTTTCATTTTATTTATAGGAGACTCGTTATATGGCAAATCAATATACAGGAAATTTTGAGCAGATTGTCAAAAATAGATTTAACTGTTCAGCAAAAGAAGTTTTGTTGAAGTGTCAAAGAGATGGTTTGAGTTATCAAGAAGCTGAAAAATTACTAGGCTTCAAACACGTAACAATTAGAAAGTGGGCAAAGAGATTTGATATTAAGTTACCAGCTAGATTCAGATTTAATGATGATCGTTTTGGACAAAGTAAAGAAGTGGCTTATGTAAATGAATGCAAGTCAAATAGAATTAATAAGACTAATATATTTAGTCGTTGTTGGGTTAATATGAATCTTTATTCAGCAATTAAAGCTAAGTCTTGATTAACAGATATATCTGCGTTACTTTGGTTATACTTGAAGTTTATATTATTGCTAGGCATTAAAACAATAACAGTTGAACCAAAGTTAAACCAGCCGAGCGTATCGCCTTTTTTGAATTCTATATTAAAGTTATCGTTATTGTAGTTCCAAATTTGTATATCTTTGTAATAGTTTGGAGCTACTTTGCCGTGCCAAACTGTTTCGATACCTGCGACTAGTAATGCACCTACGAAAATTACTGCAACTTCACCTATTTCGGTGTTAAAATAACAAACTAATCTCTCATTTTTTGCAAATAGATCATCAACATTTTGGGCAGTGACCTTATTTACAGAAAAAAGTTTGCCAGGTATATAAACCATTTTTGTTAGTTTACCATCGATAGGCATATGGACTCTATGATAATCTTTTGGAGATAGGTAGATTGTTGCAAATTTTGTAAAATCAGTTGTTGAACTATCAGCTATCAGCGCTTTTAGTGTAAAAGTTTTTCCCTTAGCTTGGATTAAGCTTCCATTAGTAATGTCTCCAAACTCGCTTAGAACACCATCTGCAGGCGATGATACGATTTTTTTATCTGATGATATAGGTCTTAATCCATCTTTTAACTCTCTTATAAAAAAGTTATTAAAAGAGGTGTATTTGTTAATATCAGTTTCTTTAGCCTCGCTAATGTCGATTTTAAATTTTTTTATGGCTAAATTTATTAGGTAGTTTTTTAGATGTTTATTTTTTGATTCTGCTAATTTACTAACTAGTCTCGATGTTAAGGAATGAGGGATTATATATTGTAGAAATATAAAAATTTTATCTTTCATTGATCTTTTACTCTTGAAGCTTTTATTATTATTAGTATAGCACTGTGTTATAATGTTTAGTTAATTTAATTAGCTAGTTATTAATATTTGCAGATGAAGAAAAATTTCCAAATACTCATTTTAGCGAGTCTTGGTTTGTTATTGCAAAACTGTGCGACTAACGATGTGGATAATGATTTCTCGGCTGAGAGTCTTTCTAATGAAAGTTTTAGTTGGGATATATTTAGAAATAGGAAATATGAATATGCAAAAGTTCAAGTTAAAGAAGAACCATCATTAATAATTCCTACTGGCTTAAATGGTGAAAAAATCAAACCAGCACTCAAACTTCCTGATGGAGATGATAAGTATGCTAGATCACAAGTTCCAAAGGCTTATCAACAAATGTTGCCTCCGAATTACACTGTTAAATTTGATATGGCTAAAATCATTAGTGATCAGATATCAAAAGTTTCTATAAGTGTTGTTTATAATGATTCAGGCTCATTGAAACTTGTGTTTAGAGAGCCTTTATCTATAACTATCAATCTACTCGATGATTATTTCAAAGGTCTTCCTAGTATTTACACGATAACATCTGAGAAGGATGAGGTATTATCAGGACACTTAATCACGGTCAAAGATAGTCAGAAAAATTTAATTTTTGTTATTGAGGCGCGTAAAATTGATGAGCTCTCTAGCTTGGTTAAGATAAATGCAGTCTTTACTGGGGATGGAGAAACTCAAGCTCCTGATCATATTTCTGAAGGTGTTAGATTATTAAGCGAGATCCGTAAAGAATTGAATAATACAGAACTAAAAAGCGATGATAACTTGAAGATTGCTAAACAAGCTGAGGCAGAAATGGCTGTGTCAGATGCTAATTCTAGTAAGGGTCAGTCAAGCTTAGGTGGACTTTTAGGTTCTGCTAAGAAGAGCAAGTTTGGTTTTGGTTCTTATGATAGAACTATTGATAAATCTATACAACAAGATGAAACTGCTCAAATTCAAAATCAGATGAAAGATTATACTAAGATTACTGCGCCATCTGGTGACAGTGTCTTTGATAGCCAAACTCAAGCCCAAGAACTAAATATATAGGTGAAAGGGATGTATGATATTTCAGTTTTTATTGGGAGATTTCAGCCTTTTCATAAAGGGCATTTACATAATATACAAGTAGCATTGAAACATAGTAAGAGGATTATCATAAATGTAGGTAGTTCATTTAATGCTCCAAATATAAAGAATCCATTTTCATTTGAGTTTAGAAAGCAGATGATTATAGAGGACTTAAAATTGGCTGGTATTGATTTATGTTTGATTGAAATAGAGCCATTAGCAGATTATTTCTACCAAGAGCAAAAGTGGGAAGAGTCTTTGCGCCAAAATGTCTATAAGCATGCTAAGTCAGATGAAACTATAGCTATAGTCGGACATATTAAGGATGATTCTAGCTACTATATTAAGAGTTTTCCAGAGTGGGGATATATACCAGTAGATAATTATAAAAATTATAATGCTACAGAGTTTAGAAAATATTTTTATAAAGGTGAAATTCTTGATGAGTATATGTGTAGTCCAGCACCAAATCAGGGAACGTTTAAGTTACTAAATACCTTTATGCAAAGTGTAACATATCAAGATTTGGTTGCTGAAAATAGCTATGTTATAGATTATAAATATTCATGGAGAAATGCGCCATATAAACCAAATCTAGTTACTGTAGATGCTCTAGTTATAGTAAATAATTATATTCTTCTTGTTCAAAGAAAAGGATTTCCTGGTAGGGGATTATGGGCATTGCCAGGTGGGTTTTTGGAGTGTGATGAAACCATATCTCAAGCAATAATAAGAGAATTGTTTGAAGAAACAAATATAGATCTTAGTGTTGAACAATTATCTTTGGCAAAAAGATGTGAAAAAGTCTTTGACTATCCAGGCCGTTCTGTTCGAGGAAGAACAATAAGTCATGTTGGAGTTTTTATATTTGAAGAATGGCCTGATTTACCTAGCATTTACGCAGCAGATGATGCTAGAGATGTTAAATGGTTAAATTTTGATTTAATTAACAGAAAGATATATGATAGCTTGTTAGAAGATCATTATCAGATTATTAATTTTCTTTTAGGAGAGTATTGTTAAAAACTTAAGGATTTTTGGTATGAGTTTGGCCGTTGTTATTTTAGCTGCTGGGAAGGGTTCTAGAATGAATTCAAATAAACCCAAGGTTCTGCAAACACTTGCTGGTAAAACGTTGATCAGGCATGTGTTAAGTCGTGTTGAGCCTCTTAATCCAGACAATATTATTGTTGTTACTGGACATCTTAAGGAAATGGTTGAGGCTGATTTGGCAGATAAAAAAGTCACATTTGTTGAGCAAAAGGAGCAGTTAGGGACAGGTCATGCTGTTTTGCAGGCTTTGCCATATATTAAAGAAGATAAGGTTCTAATTTTATATGGAGATGTGCCTCTAATTTCTACTGATGTGCTTGCTAATTTGATTAAGTCTGCGAGTGATGATTTAGCTGTATTGACTGCTATTGTCGATAACCCTACTGGTTTGGGACGTATTGTAAGAGATAAATTTGGAGCAGTAAGCCATATAGTTGAGGAAAAGGATGCTACAGATGGTCAGCGCCAAATTAAAGAAATAAATACAGGAATGTATTGTGTTGCTAAAAGTCATCTTGATGATTGGCTTCCTAATCTAGGCAATACTAATGCACAAGGCGAATATTATCTTACTGATATAGTGGCAATGGCTAGAGAGGATAATATCTCTATAACAGTAACTCATTCTGTTGAAGAGTTTGAAATACAGGGTGTAAATGATAGAATCCAGCTTGCACAGCTTGAAAGAGAATGGCAAAAACATATTGCTGAAGTGATTATGTCAAAAGGAGTAAGTGTTGCTGATCCTAGTAGGATAGATGTGCGAGGTAAACTCGAGGTTGGCAAAGATTGCTGGTTAGATATTAATGTGATAATTAAAGGACATGTTAAACTAGGTAATAATGTTGTGATTGGAGCAAACTGTACTCTAAAAAACTGTACTATAGAAGATAATGTTAAAATAAAGGCTAATAGTATGGTTGACGGATCTATTATCCGTGAAGGAGCTATTGTTGGTCCTTTTGCTAGAGTTAGACCAGAATGTGATGTTAAGGAAGGCGCTGTTATTGGTAATTTTGTTGAAGCGAAGAAAACAGTATTGGGCAAGGGCTCTAAAGCATCACATCTAACATACTTAGGAGATAGTGAAATAGGAGCTAATTGTAATATTGGAGCAGGTGTAATAACTTGTAATTATGATGGAGTTAATAAGCATAAAACAACAATAGGGGATTATGCTTTTATTGGATCTGATTCACAACTAATAGCTCCTGTTAATATAGGTTCTGGTGCAACTATTGGTGCGGGGTCAACTATAGTCAGTGATGTTCCAGCAGATAATCTTGCTATTTCAAGAGCAAGACAGCGTCATATTGATACGTGGCAGAGACCTGTTAAGAAGTAACTTAAATATAAAGATAAGGGTATAATTATGTGTGGAATAGTAGGTGCCAACTCTACAAGGAATATTACAAATATTTTGATTGAAGGTTTGAAAAAACTTGAGTATCGTGGCTATGATTCTGCTGGTTTGGCAGTCATAGATGATCATAATCAGATAGATATATGTAAAGAAGTAGGTAAGGTTATTGAATTAGAAAAAGCGGTTCATGGCTTATCAAATTTTAAGGGTGATATTGGTATTGCTCATACTAGATGGGCTACTCATGGCAAACCTTCCAAAGAAAACTCGCATCCACATGCTTCGGAGAAATTTTGCATAGTTCATAATGGCGTAATTGAGAATTTTGCTGAATTAAAAAAGTCATTAATCGATGAGGGTTATCTCTTTAAATCAGATACTGATACTGAAGTTGTAGCTCATCTATTAGATAGAGAGTGGGATGATTCTAAATCTATTATTGAAAATATCAAGATTATAACTAAACTTTTAAAAGGAGCGTATGCCTTAGCAATAATTTCGCAAAAATTTGCTGATAAGATTGTTGCTGTTCGCTCAGGCTCTCCTCTAGTTATAGGAGTGGGTATTGATGAGAATTTTATTTCATCTGATACGTTATCGCTATTACCAGTTACTAATAGATTCTCTTATCTTGATGAGGGCGATATAGCTATTATATCTAAACAGGATGTTAAAGTCTTTGATAGTAAAGGAATACCTAAGAATTTAGAAGTTGAAGAATATAACTACTCATCTTCAAGTGCGACTAAAGATGGTTATAAGCATTATATGCTTAAAGAAATATATGAGCAACCAGAAGCTATATCAAATACTATTATGGCATCATTAAATGATGGTGAAATTAGTTTAGATAATTTTGATAGAAAAGCTCAAGAGCTATTTGAGAAAACTAAACATATAAGTATAGTTGCATGTGGTACTAGCTATAATGCTGGAATGACGGCAAAATACTGGATAGAAAAGTATGCAAAAATCCCATGTAGTGTTGAGATAGCTAGTGAAATTAGATATAGAGATAATATAGTAGTCGATGGTTCATTATTTGTCAGTATCTCACAATCTGGAGAAACTGCGGATACTTTAGAGTCTCTAAGAAAGAGTAAAAAGCAAAACTACATTGGTAGTATGTGTATTTGTAATGTACCAAATAGTTCTTTAGTTCGAGAGTCTAACATTGCTTTTATGACAAAAGCAGGTGTTGAGATTGGTGTTGCATCAACAAAAGCATTTACAACACAGTTAGTAGCCTTAGCAATATTTACACTTGTAATGTCTAAATTGAAGAGAAGTTTGTCAGACAATGAAATAGTAAAATATACTAAAGAACTTAATAACATCCGCGCATTAGTTATGGGTGCATTGAAATTAGATCCTGAAATAGACGAGATAAGTGAATACTTCTCTGATAAGGAGCATACAATATTTTTAGGAAGAGGATTGTATTACCCGATAGCAGTAGAGGGTGCTTTAAAACTTAAAGAAATATCTTATATTCATGCTGAAGCTTACCCCTCAGGTGAGCTAAAACATGGACCGCTAGCATTAGTAGATAAACATATGCCAATAGTTGCTATGGTACCTAATGATGATTTATTGGACAAAACTCTTTCTAATCTTCAAGAAGTTCACGCTAGAGGTGGAAAGCTAATTCTTTTTGTAGATAAGGTAATAAAAGATAAAGTTAGCTTTGATAATAGTATCGTCTTGGAATTAGATGGTGGACATGATTTTAGTGCACCAATAGTATTTACAATACCACTTCAGCTTTTATCTTACCATGTGGCTATAATTAAAGGTACAGATGTAGATCAGCCTCGAAACCTAGCTAAGTCTGTTACTGTAGAATAGTTATGCTATAAATTCTGATAGCATTCCCTAGATTGTTTCATATAAAAGGTATTCATTATGGATTTTAATAAATCTTTGTCATCTGAAAATATTAGACTTGAAATAATGACTAGAGGAGATTTTGATAGGTTATACAATATAGCCAAAGATCCTGAAATATGGGCTCAGCATAATGATAAATCACGTAGTCAAGTAGATGGGTTTAAAAAGTATTTTAATGATGGTTTAAAAAATCCTCAAAACTGCTATTTAATTTTTTATAACGACGAATTGGTAGGTTCTACTAGATATTATGAGTATGACTATATTAAAAAATCAATAAAAGTAGGTTCTACGTTTTATGCTAAGCAATATTGGGGTACAGAGCTTAATAAAAAAGTTAAAAAACTAATGTTAGATTATGCATTTAACTTTATCGAAAATGTATTTTTTGATGTTTGGTATAAAAATATTCGTTCTCAAAAAGCAGTAACAAAGTTAGGAGCTAAACTTTATGAGAATGATACTTCTCGAGAAAGATTAGTTTTTATTTTAAATAAAAAAGATTGGGAAATTAATAGATAATTAGATGTAAGCTCTTCTTTGAGCAATTCTAGCTCTTTTAACAGCTTGACGTTTTGCTATTTTTCTTTTCTCAGTTGGCTTTACGTAGTTCTGTCTATCTCTAAGCTCTTGCTTGATACCACCTTTTTCGCAAGCACGTTTGAAGTTTCTTAGGCTTATATCAAATGGTTTGCGCTCATCTACTCTAATACTTGGCATTATAGTACCTCAACATTTATAGCTTCAGGGCCTTTTCTACCTTCTTGAGTTTCAAAAGTAACTTGTTGACCTTCAGCAAGTGTTTCACCATTAAGTTTTGAAATATGTACAAATACATCACCACCATTCTCAGGAGTGATGAAACCGAATCCTTTTTGGTCGTTGAAAAACTTTACTGTACCTTGTGATTTATTATCCATTTTTATTCTCTTTAGTTATTTGTTAGTTAGTTCTAGCATATTCAATGCTATTTTATACCGTATGGACTTATGAAATAACAATTTTAGGGATTAAACAAAAACTGAAATTAAATAATATGAAAAATTTACTGTTAATAAAAATTTCTTTATTCCTTACATGATAGATTGTAGTATAAAATAGCACTAAAAGATAGAATTTAGAAGAAAATATTTAAAACCCACTAAGTATATTTGAAACACTATTAGTCAAGCTTAGTCCTTTTTGATTGAAGAAGATCTTTAGCGTTAGACCATTGCTTCACTCGAGGTTCTAAGTTTTTGATTTTTTTATCAAATTCTATCTCTAAATCTACATTGTAGAGATTTGCCAGCTCTAATAAACTTACTAGTACATCGGTAAGTTCTAATTTTATCTTATCATTATTCTGAGTTTCTTCGTAAATCTCTTTTTGCATTATTTCATTAGCTAATTCACCAACCTCTTCAGTAAGAGCTATGAAACTAGCAAGTCTAGGGTGGGTAATATCTTTGAAGAGTTCAGCAACTGTATCTTGTGCTTTTCTGATTCTCATATTTATGCGATGTATTTATTTATGCTAATAATTCTAACATCGTTTTTGGTATCTATATATTCATTAGCTGATAGTTTATAATGATGTATCTAGGTTCTTTGAAAAAAGTAGTTGTAATATATGAGTAAAATAATAATTAAAACTCCAAATGAAATAGAGAAGATGCGGGTTGCTGGTAAATTAGCAGCAGAAGTTTTGGAAATGATAACTCCTTATGTAAAAGAAGGGATAACAACAGCTGAGTTAGATCAGATCTGTCATGACTATATAGTCAAAGAACAGGATGCTTATCCTGCACCATTGAATTATCATGGTTTTCCTAAATCTATCTGTACATCTATAAATCATGTAGTTTGTCATGGAATTCCTGCTGATAAGAAATTAAAAAATGGCGATATTTTAAACATAGATATTACTGTAAAAAAAGATGGCTATCATGGTGACACTAGTAAGATGTTTATGATTGGCGAACCTTCTGTTATGGCTAAAAAATTAGTTGAAGTTACTCATGAATGTTTGTGGAAAGGTATTGAAGTTGTTAAACCAGGTAATCATTTTGGCGATATAGGTGCCGTAATAGAAAAACATGCTAAAAAAATTGGCTACTCTATAGTTGACGCTTTTTGTGGTCATGGAATAGGTGCAAACTTTCATGAGCCACCACATGTAATGCATCATGGTAAAGCTGGCACGGGTGCTAAATTTGAAGAGGGTATGATTTTTACAATTGAGCCAATGATAAATATTGGTAAAAGAGCCGTATCTGTCTTAAAAGATGGTTGGACGGCTGTAACAAAAGATAGATCTCTTTCGGCTCAGTGGGAGCATACAATCTTAGTTACGAAGGATGGTTACGAAGTTCTAACATTAAGAGAAGAAGAAAGAAGCTAAAATGACAAAACAAGTAACTCAAAAGCTCGTGAATCAAAAATGTGAGCTTTTACGCTCACAGAATGAAGAGATAACAGTTAATAAAGTTAGAAAGCTTATTGGAGAGGGTGTTTCTATCATTGATTTAGTTAAGAAAGTTACTTTATACAAAAATGATAGAAAGCAAGCCATTATAACTGGAGAATTACAGCAAGAACTAACAATAAATACAGTTATTAAAGATGAGTTGTTAGAAGCTATTAAATCTACCCTCAAAGAATCAGGTATCAAAGAAGATAAAATCGCTTATAGTTTACGTAATAATATAAAGCAGTACATTGATAAAGAAATATCAAAAAGCATAAATAAGATAAAACAAAAGCAAGTCGAGATCTCAAATAAAAACGATAGCTTAGAAATAGCAAATCTTACTTTAGATAGGCGTTACAAAGAGTTATTAGAAAAATATAATGAACTAAAAGAAGAGTCATATAGCCTGAAACAAAGCTACAACTCTAAGTCAATAAAGTATATGGAGAAAGAAGCCACTGAGAAAATGATGTTGGCTTGGGAAGACTTCAAAGGAGTTAAAGAGCAGCTTTTAAGTCTTGGAGGGTATGCAAAAGTAGCTGTATATGATAAGCGAGGTGTCGTTGTTATTAAATTCCCCGCTACAGATTTTCTTACGCAAGAGTGTCGAGCTGGTGTTAGTAGATATTTGAAAGCAAAAACTGTATTTGATTATAGTATTCAGGCCTGGGTTCTTTCTGGATTTAAAGACATACTTAAAACATTGGATTTTTTACAAAGGAATAAGTTTGTGTTCTCAAAAGAGCTAGAAACAATAGCTTATCTGAGAAGACAAAAATCTTAACTATTGTTCAAAAATTGATCTATATACTAAAAATATAAGATGATTTATATTTGATTTGCTATTTATATTTTCCAAATATAAAAGAAGTTAATTGAGGGTAAACAAACCTAGGTTCATCCTTAAGTAGTTTTATGTTTGCTCTAAATGATGATATTTTGAGAGAGTTTAAAAACATTGATAATTGATTTTTATATCCTAAAAAAGCAATAAATTCAGGCGCACTATAATTGTCTAAATTAAATGATTTTGAGTTGGTAACCATTGATTGTACATAGTATTGGAATTTCATGTTTTTTTGTTTTTCAAGGAGTATAGGTGCATGTTCTTTCTCCCACCAGGTACTCGTTTCTTCTTTTGTTTTATCATTCCTTTTGTAAATATTAAACATTGCATGCATTTAGGTTGCTTATTAGATTTAAATAGAGTTGTATTATTTAGACTTAAAATAGCTACTTTTGAACTTAATTTTGGAAAGTTAAAATCATTATGCTTATCACATTCATATGTAAGTATTTCTACAGCTTTCCAACTTTGTATGTCATAATTAATGTTTAATCTTTCAGGTTTAATAGAGAAGATTAAGTTAGCTAATTTACTATGGATAAAATACAAGAATGATCTAATCGGGTTTATAAAATTGGTCATTTTTATTGAGTTATGTTCAATGTTGTAATAGCCTTCGTTTTCTAAATGTTTTATGACCTGGGGTAGGTCATGTTTTTTTAAATTCAGATTCATCATTGTGAAGAATGATAATACTTTTTCTTTCTATCATAAATCTAGTCCTTTAAAAATTATAAATAACATTTACTGATTGCGATGCTACATTAATGTAATTAGCTAATCAATATTTATGTATAAATGTTTATGAAGATGTTTAAGTCGCTAGATAGTATTCTCAATGTTTATAGAGATACCAAAATGTACTTCATTAGGTGTCAAGTAATTTAAACATTTCTTAGGTCTATTATTCAAGTCTATCTGTAACTTTCTAATGTATTGATGAGATATATTGTTAAAGTTAGTACCTTTAGATATAAATTGTCTGATATACCTATTCATGTTTTCATTAATACCTCTTTGCCAAGGACTGTATGGATCAGCAAAGAATACTTTGATGCCAGTCTTGCTAGTTAGCTTCTTATGTTTAGCAAACTCTTTACCATTATCAAATGTAGCTGTTAATATTTTATGACCATTAGATACTTTGTACAATATTCTATTGATTGAATTAGCTGTTCTATCTATAGACTTGGCTAAAATAGTAAATCTGCTAGCTCTATCGACCATTGTTACAATAGCAC
>NZ_WBSX01000054.1 GCF_009823375.1 Francisella noatunensis subsp. noatunensis
CAATATAAATACAAAAAAGAAGGTGACTCTAAACAAGTTAAGATAAAGGATAGAGCGAGTATTTCTGAAAGACCTAGCAGTGCTAATAGAAAAAATCTTTATCACTTTGAAGGTGACACTATTGTTGGTAAAGACCATAAAAGTGCTATTGTAACAATGGTCGATAGAGCTAGCAGATTTACTATTTTAGCCAAGTCTATAGATAGAACAGCTAATTCAATCAATAGAATATTGTACAAAGTATCTAATGGTCATAAAATATTAACAGCTACATTTGATAATGGTAAAGAGTTTGCTAAACATAAGAAGCTAACTAGCAAGACTGGCATCAAAGTATTCTTTGCTGATCCATACAGTCCTTGGCAAAGAGGTACTAATGAAAACATGAATAGGTATATCAGACAATTTATACCTAAAGGTACTAACTTTAACAATATATCTCATCAATACATTAGAAAGTTACAGATAGACTTGAATAATAGACCTAAGAAATGTTTAAATTACTTGACACCTAATGAAGTACATTTTGGTATCTCTATAAACATTGAGAATACAATCTAGCCTATATATTTCTAAATTGATAATAGTTATTCTTAGTGAGTTTTTATTTATTTATATGGGAGCATATGAATAATAGAGGTTTTTCTCTAATAGAGTTAATAATTGTTATTGCGATAATTGCTATTATAGCTGCAGTAGCAATACCAATGTATTCAAACTATCAAGTTAAAGCAAAACTTTCTGGTGCAGATATTGCTGCTCGAAGTTATATTAATGAGATTACTCATTATACATATGAAGCTGGAAAATTTCCTGATGAGGACTCCAAGCTTTGGGATCATGTTATACTAAACAAAGACAATATTGTTAAAATTGAGAAAGAAAGAATAGATGATCAGAATGCAAATATTAAAGTTTATGTTGAACCAACTTTAATACCTGATGTTGCTGAACCGTACTATCAGTATGATTTGGTATTGACTGAGTAGGAAATTAAACTAAGAGGTATAGTTATGAAATTTAAAAAATAGTAGTTTTATTAGGTAGTTTTTTATTGGGTAATATTGCTTCAAATGCGGCAACTCTTAAAGTAAGTAAATCTGCAGGGAATTTATCTAGTAGTATGGTTCCTGGTGTAGCTAATGATAGTGATACAACAGGTGAAGCATCCAATACTACAACTGACACAACATCAACTCCAACAATTGAAGATACTCGAGCAGTATTAATTGCGTCTGGTGATATTGTACAACAGTCTATTCCAACTAAATCTTTATTAAATGACCAGAAGAGTTATTTAAACGAAGAGGGCACACATGGATTTGAATGGGTTGTGGTACTCCTGAAGAAGGGCATCTTGAAATTGCTGCACCAGATGGTTCGAGGCTTGCTCTTGAACTTCCTGAGAAAGTCGGATACAGATATTCTTGGGGAGATCGTTATTGGGGTTTAAAAGATGCTGAAAGCAATAGTTATTCAATCAATTTACATGATAATGGTAGTATAGATGCTTGGCTAGGTTCAACAAATGTCTACTCAAACTATGATTATGGAGATCCTGTGAAAAATAAAACATTAGAAAAAGCGCCTCAAGGATTCCGAGATCTTTTTACGGCTATTAAAGAATAATAATTTACATAATATTATTATTCTTAATTTTTTTGATAAAATTTATTTACATCTTTACTTCTTCTAAAAACCACCTATCAAGAGAAATTATACAGTTTCCATATTTAATAGATGCATAAGTTCCTCCATTATATGCAGAGCTAATATTTGAGCAGATATTATCACGGTATTTTCTAAAATCTTTGATATTAGAGCCTTTGAGAGAATCTAGTTTTTTATCATACATTTGCATTTGTGTCTTAAGGCATTGATTAATCTCATAGGTATTACCATCACATATTGGACTATTGGCAAAAACTAGTATTGGTATAAATAGTGAGAGTATTATTCTAAGCATTATCTTATATCCTATATTTCGATGATATGACTATCTAAATCAAGAAAGTCGATGATTTTATTTCTTTCTGTTGTCGTAATAAAAACTTGTGATTTTAGATTTTTGAGATAGCTAAAAAGGGTTTTTGTATGAGTATTATCAAGTTCAGATGTTATATCATCTATTAGATAAATACATTTGTTTTCATTTTCTGAATTATGAATCTCTCCTTGTGCTAATTTGATTGCACAAATCAGTAGTTTTTGTTGGCCACGGGAAAAGATATCTTGTATTGGTTTATGATTTATAGTTAGAACTATATCAGCTTTGTGAGGACCGTGATTAGTAACATTGTATCTATTATCAGAGTCAAATGATTCTTCTAAAATTTGGACTAGGCTTTTATGTGAGTTCCAACCGCGGAAGTAATCTATATCAAGTTTCAAATCTGGATTAAATTGTGACATAACTTCATATATTTTAGGTTTTAGTTTTGTAAAATAAGCTTGTCTTTTGTAATCTAGAATATCAGCAAACTCACATAATTTTTTATCAATACTCTCAATATAAATCTTAGGATAATTTTGCTTAAGGGCAGAATTTCTTTGCTTGATAAGAAATTTAGTTTGTTGCCATATTTTTAAGAAGGTTTTATCAAGATAAAAAGCTCCCCAATCAAGAACTTTACATCTTTGTTGAGCACCAGAGTTTATGATATTGAAACTTTCAGGATTCATTAATTGGATAGGCAAAACTCGCGTTATTTCAGTATGATTTTTTTGAATTTTACTATTTAATTTTGAAATATTATTACTATTTTTTTTACGTGAAAGTGATATGACTACTTCATTAGGGTTGTAAGCTTTTGTATAGACTATAAACTCATCGCTATCATGGTTAATTATATGATTGAGCTGTGAGCTGCGAAATGATCTACTATGTGACAGAAAATATATCGATTCAAGAATAGAAGTTTTGCCAGAACCATTTTTCCCAACTATAAAATTTATACTATTTTTAAAATCAAAACTCTTAAAAGGAATATTTCTAAAGTTTTGTAAGCGTAAGTTGGCTATATACATTTTTTAGATAAATTCTAAGCTAGTATTATAAATTTGTTGTTTTAGTATATCAGGATTTAGTTGATAAATATCGTTAAGCAATTTAAAAATTGTAGGTATATTCTCTGGAGTATTAATATCTTTAGAACTATTATAAAGTCTCATGTCAGGTGAGTCTGTTTCTAAAACAATATTTTTAGGATTGATTTTTTGTAGAGTTTGTTTAAGTTTTGACTGTGGGTGAGAGATAATTCCACCATTAATAAATTTTAAATCTTTAATGATTCGTAATACCTCATTATGAGATTTTACAGCATGAATAATTACTCGCTTATTAAGATTTTTAGCAATAGCTATTTGCGCTGAGAAAAACTCTATCTGTTTATCAAAATTATTAAATCTTTTATCTAGACCAATCTCTCCTGTAATTTTGGTTGAATACTTCTGAGTATATATTTCTAAATTATCCAAATCAGATAGACTATGATTGTCTATAAATACTGGATGTAAACCAAAATAAAAAGCAACGTTATTATATTGTTGATTAAGTTGAACCAGATTATCCCAATTATTTCTTTGAGTAGCAGGGTTTATAAAGTGAGTGATACCTAACTCATCACAATTTTGTAATATTGTATCTCGTGTTTTATCAAAAATAGCAAAATCTAAGTGACAATGTGTATCAATAAACATAGATGTTTAGTTAAATTCTTTGGTTTATTAAGTTATAATATAGCGCAATATACATAACAATTATACTTTTCAGCATCTTGAGAGTATTAATAAAATAAACATTTATCTATAAGGTTTGTAAATGAGCAAAGTTACAAAAGATTTTTTATTTGAATTAGGTACAGAAGAGCTACCTCCAAAAGCATTGCGCAGCTTAGCAGAGTCATTGTTAAATAGTGTAGAGACTCAATTGAAAGGCGCAAAAGTTGGTTTTGGTGGTGCTAAGTGGTTTGCTTCACCTCGAAGATTATCTTTTATAATCAAAGACTTAGCTGAGTCTCAAGAAGACATAGTTGTTGAAAAGCAGGGTCCGCTAGTTAGTATTGCTTATAAAGATGGTGAACCAACAAAAGTAGCTTTAGGTTTCGCAAGTTCTTGTGGTGTAGAGCTTGATCAATTAGATAGAATCGAAACTCCAAAAGGCGACAAACTTTTTTATAAAACTATACAATCTGGTCAACTAACTGTTTCCTTGTTGCAAGAAATTATTACAAAAGCACTTAAGCAACTCCCAATTCCAAAAATGATGCGTTGGGGTGATTCAGTTGTTGAATTTGTAAGACCTGTGCATTGGGTATTAGCATTATATGGTAATGAGATTGTTGATATTGAGATTTTAGGACATAAAGCCTCTAATGTTACTTATGGGCATAGGTTTCATTATCCTGATGCAATATCTATCAATGAGATTTCTGAATATGAGGGAGTATTAGCTGAAGCTAAAGTTTTTGTAGATTGGGAGCAGCGCAAGCAAATGCTGATTGAACAAGCCAAAAAGATAGCTAAAGAAAATAACTATAAAGTAGTTCTAGATGATGATCTTGTAGAAGAGGTTTGCGCTATTGTAGAGTATCCAAATGCTATGCTATGTAGTTTTAATAAAGACTTCTTAAGAGTTCCGCAAGAAGCTTTGATATCTTCAATGGAAGAACATCAAAAGTGTTTTGCATTATTAGATTGTGATAATAATCTTGTTGCAAACTTTATTACAATCTCAAATATTGAGAGTAAGAAGCCTGAGCTTGTAACATCTGGTAATCAAAAAGTTATGAACGCAAGATTAGCTGATGCTGCGTTTTTCTATGATACAGATCTGAAGAAATCTTTAGAACAATTATTACCTAGGTTAGAGAATGTTACATTCCAAAATAAACTTGGAAATATGTATCAAAAAGCTCAAAGAATTGCTAATACAGCACAGAAATTAGCAGATTTGAATAATGTAGATAGCCAACAAGCTTACAGAGCTGGTTTATTAGCTAAGGCTGATTTGATATCTTATATGGTATTTGAGTTTACTGATTTACAAGGGATAATAGGTAAGTATTATGCAAAAGCACATGGTGAAACAGATATCGTTGCTGATGCTATAGAACAGCAGTACTGGCCAAAATATTCTGGTGCAGAATTACCAAGGACTGATGTCGCAGCTTGTGTTGCTCTAGCAGAAAAGTTAGATACTTTAGTTGGGATATTTGGAATTGGTCAAAAACCAACAGGAAATAAAGATCCATTTGCTCTAAGAAGATCTGCAATCGGTATTCTGCGTATTCTAAGAGATACAAATATTGATATAGCTTTAGAAAAGGTTATTGAAATTGCATTAGATAGTTATAAAGAAGTGAATAGCTTAGAGTTTAGCTATGATATAAAAGCAGAGGTAGTATCATTCTGTCTAGATAGACTAAAAAATCTATATAAAGATGAAGGTGTAGCCGTGAATATCTTTGAATCAGTAATTAATACTAAATATGATTCAATCAAGGATTTTGCAGCTAGAATAATGGCTGTAACTAGTTTTATATCTTCAGATAAGGCACAGAGTCTCATAGTATCAAATAAACGTGTTGCTAATATTCTTAGTAAGAACGCATCTGAAGATATAAAGTACTCTTATAATATTGAGATAGCTAAGACAGTAGGTAATGAGTATGAACTAGCACTTGCTTATAGTATAGAAGAAATAAGCGCTGATCTAGATAAGTATCTAGGTAATAGAGAATATGACTATGCTTTAGAACTTTTGACTTGTTTAGATAAGGTTATCGCAGAGTTTTTTGAAAATGTGATGGTTATGGATGATGATGTTAGTGTTAGAGACAATCGAATAGCATTACTTGCAACTATTCATAAAATGTTTATTGGTGTAGCTGATATTTCAAAACTTTAATCTTAAAATATTTATTTCATTATTTTTCTGTTTTATTATGTTTAGATAATTAATCTTTTTTAGGGAACTTATGTCAGAACAGAAAAATGTTTTAGGTGGCATATTGAAACCATGTTGTTTAGAGCCTAAGACAGGGTTTTATAGAGATGGTTTTTGTCGCACTGATAATCATGATCATGGCTTACATGTTGTCTGTGCCATTATGACCCAAGAATTTTTGGAATATACAGCATCAAGAGGCAATGACTTGTCTACGCCTGATCTTTTATTTGATTTTCCTGGGCTTAAAGCTGGAGATAAATGGTGCCTATGTGCGTTGAGGTGGCTAGAAGCATATCAAAATAGAGTAGCTCCAGAAGTAGTGCTTGAGTCAACTAATGAGAAAGCCTTACAAGTAGTCAAGAAAGAGTACTTGCTAGAAAAGGCTTACTCTGTAGAGGTTTAGCTAGCTATTGATTACTTTTTTGTTTAGCTTGTATATCTCAAAAAGCAGTATAACTGTAGCTAATGCAAAGATAAATTGTGCAATTGGTGATGCTATCACTAAGTCTCTGTCATGATAAAAACTTATAAAATAACTACCACTTGCTGCAATCATATTTTTGATAAAGTTTACAATCGAATTAGCCGTGCCAAAACTATGATCAATTTGATCAATCGCAAATGAATAAATAAGAGTTGAGCTAAAGGCTACATTACCACATAAAACAAACATTATTAATGTATAAAAAAAGGCATTATCAAGATTTAGACTATTAAAGATAATCGAAATAATACAGCTAATAGTTATAAGGGCAACACTGTAATATAAAAATTTGAGTTGCTGAACTTTACTCGAGTGTCTTTTTATCAAATAGTTTGCGAATATAGCAGCAATACAGCATAAACCATAATATATACAGTACCATAAAGATCCTGTTGCATAATCACCTAAATATATCAAAGCTGATGATGAGATATAGATGAAAAGAGCAGCAAAAATAGTGCCGCTTGCAATTGTAGCAAGCATAAAGCGAGGATTGCTTAGATGTTGAAAATAGCTAGGGATTAATTTTAATAAACTAGACTTCCTATCTTTATGTTCTAGAGTTTCTTCGATTAAAAAAGCACATAGAAGCATAACTACACCATATATGGTTAAGAAGTGAAAGGTACTTTGCCAAGTGTGAGTTAAATTTGTAAGAATAGTGCCTATTATTGGAGCAACTATAGGAGCTATTAGCAATATTATAATTATTGATGCTACAAGGTTTGTAAGTTTAGCTCCTTTGTAGCAGTCACGAGCAATTGAGAAAGCTATTACAGCTCCTACAGAGTCCGATAAACCTTGTATTAAGCGCATTATTTCAAGCATTTTGAAGTTGTAATTATATGAACATAGTACCGTACTTATGATATAGATTACACTACCGATGATAATAACTTTTTTGCGTCCATATTTATCAGAGATAGCCCCCAAAAAAGTATACCAAATGAAAAACCAATAAAATATGTTGCAAATGTTGTAAGAACTGTACTATCGCTAACACCTAAGTCGCTAGCTATCAGTGGAATAGCAGGAGCGTAAGTGTTGACAGCTAGTGGCGGAAGGGCTGCAAACAACGCTAATACTATAGGGAATAATTTAGAATCTCGAGTTATATTTTTCATAAATAGATAGTAGAGAATATGTTATATATTTTTTATGGTATCAAGTATATACTCTTTTAATTTTTTACCAATTATTTCATATCTCCAACCAACCAATAGCTTATTACTCGAGTAGTTAGGGTCGATACTAAGATTATATGCTACTGAGCGAATATCTTTTCTTGATGCTATTAAGGAAGCATCGAATTTGAAGCTTCTTGTTTCAATATCAAAAAAATTAGTTATTTTGTCATTTATCTCGGTGGATATTTTAGTACCAGATTTTTGCTCTAAGTTTATATGCTCTAGGTTATGTTTAGAGTTAAGAGCTGTTATGACACTTTTTTTTATCCAAGGTTTAAGTTTTTTTAGATCTTCAGAATCAAATGAGTTTAAAGACTTAGGATTTTTATGGGCTATAGCATAAAGAATTTTATTATCAAAAATAAATCTAACTGGAATATTTTTTTGTTGAGCGATAGATTCGCGCCATTGAGCTACTAATATGGCATTTTTTTGTGTTTTTTCATTAAACTTTTGAATATTACCAATTTTATTATGAATGTTCTCAACAGTGTTAAATTCTGTTTTTTGTATTTCTAATAGTTCTTCATAGAAGTACCGTTTATAATCAGTTTGATTAAGTTTTTCTTCAAGATGATGTTTGACTTCAATAAGATGCTCAACATCTTTTAGGGCATAGTCAAACTGCTTTTGAGAAAGCGGCCTTTTACGCCAATCTGAGAACTGTGACTCTTTCTCCATTTCGATATCTAGTATATCTTTGAGTAGAGCCTTGAGAGATATCTGTGATTGAGTACCTAAAAATGAAGCGGCAAGCTGAGTATCAAAAATATTATTTACTTCACAATTAAAAAATCTTTTTATAATCGGGATATCATTTGTTGCAGAATGGATTATTTTTTGGATACCTGTATCCTCAAAAATATCTTTAAGCATACTAAAATCAAGATCTTCAAGAGTGTCTATCAAAAAGATTTCATTTTCAGTAGCTATTTGTACAAGACAAAGCTCTGGGTAATATGTTCGCATCCAGTAAAATTCTGTATCTACAGCTATTTCTTTAGTATTTTTGAGAGTTTGTACAATATTCTCTAATTTTTTATTTGTATTAATTATCATCGTTTTTTTAGTTAAAATACTTATAGAAACTTAAACTTGTCTATTTAGCTATTATAAAAGTTTATATATGTTAACATTTTTCATAAACTCAGTGTTTAATAAAATTAGATGATTGCGGATAATTCTAAAGATTTTGATTTAAAAAGTTTCTTGGCAAACTTAACTACACATTCTGGTGTTTATCGTATGCTTGATAAGCACGGAGATATAATTTATGTTGGTAAGGCAAAAAATCTCAAAAATCGTGTAAATAGTTATTTTTCGAAAGGTGCGAAAGATAGCAAAACTTTAATGATGGTAGAGCAGATTGCTCGAATAGAGATAACTATTACCCCTAGCGACTATGAAGCATATCTACTAGAGAATAATCTCATTAAGCAACATCGTCCTAAATATAATATTTTATTTAAAGATGATAAAAGTTACCCATATCTAATAATTTCTCGTGATAAATTCCCTAGGGTATCTTTTTATCGTGGCAAATCAGCATATAAAAAAGGTCAATGCTTTGGACCTTATGTGTCGATATCATCAGTTAAAAATACATTAAACATTATACAAAAAATATTTCCGATCCGTCAATGTGAAAACTCGTACTATAAGTCTAGAGTTAGACCATGCTTGCAATATCAAATTAAGCGTTGTTTGGCACCTTGTGTGGGTTTGGTTTCTCAACAGCAATACGATGAACAATTAGCAATTCTAAAGAAATTCTTAGCGGGTAAATTTAGCACTGTTTTAGAAGAAATCTCAGCAAAGATGTATCAAGCTTCTGAGGATATGGAATATGAGAAAGCTCAAGTTTATCGCGATCAATTAGTGATATTACGCAAGCTACAACAGCAGCAAATAGTTGATATTCAAGAAGATAAAATATTTGATGTAATTGGTATATATATGCAAGATAGCTATGCAAGCATAGCTTTATTACAAATTCAAAATGGTGATGTTATCGCAGATAGACATTGGAGTATTGATGCTAAAGGGCAGGATAAAACCTCAATTATGCATGCTTTTTTATCTCATTTTTATTTAGGTGATGAGATTCGTAATATTTGGCCCAAAAATATAATCCTATCAAAAGTTGAGTTTGCTGATATTGCCGATCTTATGAATAGTATCTCTCAAAAAATCGGTCAAGCCATAAATTGGATAGTTGCACCGGCTGCTGATAATCTCAAGTGGTTGAAATTAGCTGAGGTAAATGCGCGACAAAAGTTAAACATCTATACAAGCTCAAAATCACAGTATCAAAAACGTTTGGAATCACTCAAAGAGTTTCTTGAGTTGGAAAAAGATATTAAGCGTATTGAGTGTTTTGATATTTCACATTTCCAAGGTGAGGCAACTATAGCATCATGTGTTGTATATACAGATGAAGGTGAGGACCGCAAATCTCATCGCAGATACAATATCAAAGATATCAAAGCTGGTGATGATTATGCAGCAATTCATCAAGCAGTATCGCGTCGAGTTAGTTCAGGGTTAGAAGCTGACAACCTCTCTGATGTTATGATAATAGATGGTGGTAAAGGGCAGATTCATCAAGCAGAAGCAGTTTTTAGAGAATATGGGATTCAAGATAAAGTCCAACTTGTAAGTTTAGGTAAAGGTGTTGAGCGCATAAGTGGTAAAGAAAAAATCTACAAAGGTTTTGATGATACCGAATATACATTAGATGAACACAATCCCGGATTTTTATTATTACGACAAGTTAGGGATTCTGCTCATGATCATGCGATTAAAGGTCAGCGTAAAAAAGTAAGTGCAAATAGACAATCATCAATAATAGAAGAAATAGAAGGAGTTGGACCAAAACGCTGTAAAGCTTTGATAATGTATTTTGGCGGCTGGCAAGAACTATCTAGAGCTTCTGTTGATGAAATCGCAAAAGTCAAAGGGATTAGTAAAAAACTAGCTCAAGAGATTTGGGAATGTTTTCATTAAAAAATACTAAACATCAGCAACATAATGGCGTAGAATATTCGCATTTTAAAAACTATCAAATTAAAAAAAATGAATAAAAAAAGTTTGCTACTAGTTATTTTAGGAATATTTTCAATATTCTTCTGTTACTTCTTTGTCGATAGACAAATTGTTTGGTTTCTATATGAGCATAATTCTCGACAATATACGATTATGAAGTTTTTCTCAGATGATATTATTTCATTTATAAAAGTTTTAGTATTTGTATTTTATATATACTATTTCATTAAGCTTATACTCAAAAAAGTAGTAGACACTGACACAAAATTTTTGCTAGTAGCTAATGCAATTATAATTGGACAATTTATCAAAGATATTCTGAAGGGGATTTTTGGTAGATACTGGACAGAAACTTTTAAGAACAATCCTTCTTTGATTAGAAATGATTTATATGGATTCAACTGGTTTACATTTGATAATATAAATAATTCTTTTCCATCTGGTCATGCTACATTTATATTTTCATTTAGTGTAAGTATGTGGATTTTATTTCCAAAGTATAGATGGCTTTCGGCATTGTTGGCATTTTTAGTTGTGGTTACGCAATTGCTACAATACTTCCACTTTGCTAGTGATTTAATTGCTGGATCAATGCTTGGATCAATAGTTGGGTATTATGCAGCTCACTCTTATAATCAGAAATCTAAACAGTCTAAATAAAAGTACAAATCTCACAAAACTATAGTTAGCTAGATTGTATTCTGAAAGTTTTAAATAGTTGAAAGAGAGTTCCAAATATAGTTTATTAGGTTTTGACGAAACTAAAATAAACGATAAGGAACTAAAAAATGCCAAAGCACTTAACTCTTTCAAATAGA
>NZ_WBSX01000055.1 GCF_009823375.1 Francisella noatunensis subsp. noatunensis
TAGCTTTTTAACTTTACAGGATAGCTTATGATTATTTGAAGTTCTGCGGCTTTGATATAGCTTCTGTGCTATCTCAGCATTATAGTCACTATTTATACTAGTGCGATTAAGTTCCTTTTTTATAGCTCTTTCACTATAGCCAATTTTATTGGCTATTTGAGATGTTTGGTATCCTAATTTAAGTAATTCTTCTATACAATATCTATTTGAAAGAGTTAAGTGCTTTGGCATTTTTTAGTTCCTTATCGTTTATTTTAGTTTCGTCAAAACCTAATAAACTATATTTGGAACTCTCTTTCAACTATTTAAAACTTTCAGAATAATCTAGCAATTCTTTTATTTCTTCTTTTCTGCTTACTTCAATATCAAATAACCACCCTTTTATGTAGCATGATTGATTGATCAGTTTTGGATTGTCTATTAGCTCTTTATTTACGCTTACAATTTTTCCAGATAATGGTGCGTAAATATCAGAAGCTGTTTTTACAGATTCAATCACACAAATCTCATCTTCTTTAACATATTCGTGATCTAATTTAGGTAAATCAACATAAACGATTTCTCCAAATTCATTCTGAGAATAATCATCTATACCTACTCTTGCTATATCACCTTTAATTTCAACCCATAAATTAGAATCTGTATATAAGTAGTTTTGATTTATTTCAGCCATAATTCCTCTTCGACAAAACATGTTTATTTTTAGCTAATAGATGATAATAACATAAAAATCCTTTAAAATTAATTTGTTAAACAAAAGTTAATACGTAGATATTTATGGACTTAAAAGATAAAAATATAATTATTACTGCTGGTGGCACAGGTGGACATATCTACCCTGCACTTGCAGTTGCTGAAATGCTAAGAGAGAATAATGCTAATGTCACGTGGGTTGGTACTCCTAATAGCATGGAAGCCAACATTGTACCTGAATATTTTAATATGCAATATATTAAATCTTCTGGTGTTAGAGGCAAAGGACTTAAAAGAAAAGTAGCATTCCCATTTACACTTATATCAAGTACACTAAAAGCGCGTAAGATACTCAAAAAACTAAAAATTGACTTAATCATAGGTTTTGGTGGTTATGTATCTGGACCCATATGTCTTGCTGCTGTACAAAAGGATATACCTATAATAATCCATGAGCAAAATGCCAAAATAGGTTTAACAAACAGAATATTAGCCAAGCTCGCTACTAAAGTGTGCCTAGCATTTGATGTGGAAGATATACAAAAAAGACTTAATACTAAGCAATTAGCTAAAACACAAGTTGTAGGAAATCCTATCAGAAAAGAGATTATAGCTCTTAATGATAAAACAAGGAATATAACCGAGAAAGATGAACTAAAACTTCTTGTCTTAGGAGGTAGCCAAGGAGCCAAAAGTATAAACAATATTATCCCTGACCTTATTGTCGAAGCTAATAAACAAGGAATAAATATAAAAGTATGGCATCAAACAGGTAAATTTTCTTTTGAAGAAACTAAAAATAATTACAATCAAGTTCCCTCAACACATATCAAAGATATATCAGCGTATATTAGTGATATGACCAGCGCTTATGACTGGGCAGATATACTAATTTGTAGAGCAGGAGCTCTAACAGTATCAGAATCAGCCATAGCTGGTGTTCCTGCAATATTTATACCATTACCGTCAGCTGTAGATGATCATCAATTTTTTAACGCACAAAATATGGTAAAAAATAATGCTGGATTTTGTATTATGCAAGATCAAATGACTTTGGAGAATTTAATAGATATAATTAAGCCTCTTTATGAAGATAGAGACAAACTTAAAGAAATATCACAAAAAGCAAAAAATACATTGATAAAAGACTCTAGTGAACAGATATTAAAAGCTGTAGAACAAATTTTGAACAAAAAATAAGGATTTAGAAATGAACTTTGATATGTCAAAGCTAATGCAACAAGCGCAAAAAATGCAAGAACAAATGAAAAAAGCTCAACAAGAGCGTGAAAATATGGAAGTAATAGGCGAGTCTGGAGCTGGACTTGTCAGCGTAACAATGACTGGCAAATATGATGTCAAAAAAGTTACTATAGATGATTCTCTAATGTCAGAAGATAAAGAAATGCTAGAAGATTTAATTGCTGCAGCTGTAAATAGCGCGGTTAAAAAAGTAGAAGATAGCTCATCCTCTGCGGATATTGGTAAAATGGCGAAAGAGGCTGGCATTGACTTACCGAATGGATTTAATTTTCCTTTTAAATAATGAACAATCAAATTTTCTCTCCCAAAATTACTGCTGTAATAGAATCTTTGCGTAAATTACCAACTATTGGTAAAAAATCGTCTCAAAGACTTGCATTATATTTACTTGATAAATCTCCGGAAATCGCTATTACAATTGCTAACTCTCTGTTAGACGCAGCTGAAAATATCAAAAAATGTAAATATTGCCAATCTCTTACTGAAAAAGATGTTTGTGATATCTGTAGTAGCCAAAATAGAGATGAATCTAAGTTATGCATAATTGAAAGTATGCTAGATTTGGTCGCTATTGAAGAAGCATGTTTTTTCAAAGGAAAATACTTCGTACTAAATGGCAGAATATCTCCGCTTGACGGTATAGGACCAAATGAACTAAAACTTGATATTTTAGAGCAAATAATTATAAATAGAGAAATAAGTGAGATTATATTAGCTATAAGCCCCACTGTAGAAGGAGAAACAACTGCTCACTTTATTTCTCAAATGATTGCTAAAGATATAAAAATCTCTAGAATTGGCTTTGGAGTTCCTTTTGGTGGTGAATTAGAATATTTAGATCAACAAACATTAATTCACGCTTTTAATGCCAGAACTAATATCAAATAATTTATTTATTTAATATTCTTTCGATATCAACACAAACATCTATTTTTCTGACTAAGCGAATTAATAAGTATAGCTCTCTTCTATTTCTAACTACTACAACACAAGCAAGTTTTGCATGTTTATTATCTACAAACATCATATCAAAACTTCTAATATTAACCCCCTCTCTAGCAAAGGTAGCTGTTATCTTAGCAATTGCACCTGGAATGTTTTTGAGCATAATAGACAATCTAGCTCTAAAACTAGGATCATCATCAGCATTTGTAAACCAATAAGCATTGATCTGTTTAATTTTTCCATCTTTAATTTTAGAGTACAGCTCATTACAACTTTTTCTATGAACCTCAACATTCCCTTCTTCATTAACGATGCCAATTATTTCATCATTCGGCAATGGCAAGCAACAGTCTGCTATACGTGAATCATATCCATAACGGATTTGAATTTTAGCCATTGCTGATTTCTTATACGCACTACGCATATCATTAAAATGCTTAACAATAAAATCAATAAAGTTGTTAGGATCAATTAAACCAAGCCCAGTATCCAAATAGAAACGATTTATGGTATCTATACCTTCATAGTTAAATAAAGCTCCATCAACAATCTCATTCGGAACTTCTTTTAAATCCACACCAAGCAGCCTGAGTTCTCCCTCTACAATATCCTTACCTCTAATATAGTCAATATTTCTATATTGTTGCTTCAAGAAGTCTTTGATAGCAGATTTTGCCCTACTAGTCTCGGCAAACTCTAACCAAGCTGGATTAGGATCAGCAACTGCAGAGGTAATAATCTCGACATTATCACCTTGTTTTAGGCGATAATTAAGTGGTACTGGCTTTCTATTGACTTTAGCAGATATACACTTATTACCAATATCAGTGTGAATAAAATAAGCAAAATCTATACATGTCGAATTAACAGGTAGTTCGACAATATTACCTTGAGGGGTAAATACAAATACATCATTACTAAATATATCTGATTTAACATTTTCTAAAAACTCTACCGAACTAGCAGTATATACGTTTATATCTGATATTTTTTTGAGCCATCTTTGCAACGCTTTGTCAGTTTTTTCACCAATTTTGTAACTCCAATGAGCCGCAATACCATATTCTGCTTGGTAATCCATATGATCTGTTTTTATCTGTATTTCTAAAGGAATATTATATGGGCCTAAAACTACTGTATGAATAGAGCGATAACCATTTGCCTTTGGTGTCGCAATATAATCTTTGAATCTTTGAGGAATAGGCTTATACAATTCATGAACTTTACCAAGAGCGATATAGCAATCAATACGATTTGGGACAATAACTTTATAAGCATACATATCCATAATCTCATCAAATGAGATGCCTTTCTTACGCATTTTATTATAAATACTATATAAAGTTTTCTTACGTGATTTAATACCATCATCTATAACGATACCACTTAGCTTATCAACCAAGGCATCTTTAACCTGCTGAAATACTTTTTCTTTATTTTTCTCTACTTTCTTAACTTTTTCTTCAAGAATATGATATCGATAAGGATTCATTCCTTCAAACGCAAGAGTCTCTAATTGCTCTTTGAGAGTATTGATACCTAGCCTATGAGCTAAGGGAGCAAAGACATCTAAAGTTTCCTTAGATATCCTACGTTTTTTCTCTGGTTTTAGAGGAGCTAAGGTTCGCATATTATGCAATCTATCGGCTAGCTTAATGAAAATCACTCGTACATCTTTAGTCACAGAAAGTAGCATTTTTCGGAAGTTTTCTGCTTGCTGTTCTATCTTATTTTTATGTCTAATCTGTGTAAGCTTAGTCACACCTTCAACTAGTTCTGCTACCTTATCACCAAAAAGAGTAGCGATATCTTCTGCTGTATGATCAGTGTCCTCAACTACATCATGTAATAAAGCCGCTATAATGGTATCAACATCCATATGAAGCTCTGCTAATATACAAGCTACAGCAACAGGATGTGTGAAGTATGGCTCACCTGAGCTTCTAACTTGAGTCTCATGAGCATCCGCACCAAATATAAATGCTTTAGCTATCTTAAGTCTTTCCTCAGAAGGTAAGTACTTAGAAATCAACTGATTTAAACTATAAAAACAAAACATATTTAATTAATATTTTTTACTAATATTTAATTAAATAATAAATTGAATTAAAGACCAAAGCAATTTATAACTACTTTGATTTGAAAGAAATTAGATATTTTCTTGAAATAAATGCCATAAATACTATCAACGCAATATCTATGATAAGCAATGCTGCTGCTAGAGCTGTATTATATTTCTTCTGAGAGAAAACCGCACCCTGTCCAGGTGGTACAACTGTAGTAGGATTATAAGTCATACCATATGTTTTGATAATACTAGAGTTTATATCTCTTACATTTACTACAGGAATATCTTCTTTCAAAAAGTTAACCGCAACAGAATTTACGGTACTATATTCCGGAGGAAGTTTAGAAGTAACACCTGTAGGAAAACTATGTATTTTCAGAACTTGATCATTAGAAGCTACATTAGTTGCTTTTTTATCAGTTTTTGACTTCTTGTCTGATTCTTCAAGCTTGACTGTCGGTTGCTTCAAACCAATAGAAGCCATATTACCACCAACATTTATGTAAGCTTTTATACTATCATTACCAGCAGCCTCTTTGTACATCTTTAGACGTTTTGCAACAGAAGTATTTGTAGAATCTTTATATGGAATGTTGATTACTTTGAAGTTATTTCTTTTAATAGCATCGTTTAATTTAAGTATAGCCCCTGGTGTCATTCCATAACCATTATCATGAGATCCACCTAGAGTAATCCCTAAAACATCAAAATCAAATATTCCTTTTTCAACTAAGTTTCTATATATATCAGGCCATGTAAATCCTGGTCTATTTGCACCAAATTGTGATGCGCCTGCTGAAAATATAATCAAAGGTTTAAGCTTCAGTGTTTTGATAGCTGATAGCATAGCTATATCTAATGCTGCGTAAGATCCAGTCCCTTGTACAGCAACAGTATCACCCTCTTGAAGATTAAGCTGACTTAGCCATTGAACAAAAATAGCCGTCATATTTGGATTTACTGAAGATCTTTTTGCATATAAGTCACCAGAATCTGTAGTTATCTCAGTCATCGATAGACCTATTAATCCAGTACAAGATACATCACCCATTGATTTACATAAATAACCTTTTGACATAAAGTATCGTTGTGTTAGATCAAACGCTTTTTCTGTTAACTCTGCCGCTTGTAGCTTTTGAGTATAACCCTTAGTTTCGACAACTAGATTTTTCTCAACTATATATAAAGATATAATCATAAAAGCACTTAAGAACAATATGATATATCTAGATAAAAATTTACGGTGCCAATACATCGTTTTCATATTATATTCCTACTATTTGAGGTCCAATCAAAACTATTAGTAACAAACGTATAATAATAGAGGCGATTAATAAAGATCCTATTGTTTCTATAAGACCTTGTCTATCTATTGATAAAGTTATAAGTCCTGGAATAATATATCCAATGACCTGAATCTGGTTAGAGTAAAAGCTTGTAGTTAAGTATTGTGAAAACAACATGTTACAAACTGTACCTAATATAAATGATAAAAGAACTGTAATAGCTATCCTTCTTCTACCATAGATAATCATAAATTTTGACATAAACCTAACTATACCAAATATTATGATCGAAATAATAATAGTTGCTATAACTCTATCAGGAGCACCCATCTCTAGCGCAAAATAACCGGGCACAACCATACCACCAGTAGATAATCCTAACAGTGATACAAAAACCAAACCAACAATAAGACCAATACCTATCGAGAGCGTTAATGGATCCATACTTTCTCCTATTTATTTAAAAACTATAAACCATGTTTTTGTTTATGACTCTGATCACAGTAATCAACTAAGCTCATACCAATATCTTTAATATTACCAACACCTACCAGCATATATGTATTAGCCGGTTGAGTTAGATTAATTTTTTCTAGAATCTCTAGTGGCTCCATATCTTCACACACTATGACTTGAGCTGGCTTAATACCCAAAGATTTAGAGTATCTTTTGTAAAAAGACACAAACACATCTGTACCTGTACCAATAAGAGTTACCAAATCAGGCTTCTCCCAGTTTAATATAGCTTCTGCAATTTGCTTAGATCTATCTTCTCTATCGTCTCTACAATTAACAACTAATACTTTTTTATCACAATACTGATATTTACTGTATAACTTATCCCATAACATCTTAGTTGAAACAGGATCATTTGCAGCAAAAGCATTAGCAAAATTCATCTCAGCATTATTAATATCAAAATTATACTCTGTCATAGCACCAGGATCAGGAGTTGCCTCCCACATACCTTTAAGAGCGACATCTCTTGGGATTCCAAAATCATCAGTCACTTTTAGAGCTAGAGCAACATTGATCTTAAATTCAGAATATACAAATTTATTAACTTCATCATCAGAAACCAATTCAGCATCAGCTGCTGTAGCTACAATAAGCTCAGTTTCTCTATCTTTACAAGCATATTCAAAGAAATCAATATGTGTATCTTCTGCTGTGAAATACTTAGATTTCACAGGAACCGTGCCAGCTAATGCCTTAGCAACATCTCGTTCTGTCGGTCCCATCACATCTAGATGATCTGGGCGAGCATTTGTCAAAACACCATGAGTTGCTTTAATTAATTTCAATTCACATAACGATTGAAATAATGGTTGAAGAGCCATGCATTCAATTATTATAGCATCCGCTTTCGCACGTCTCGCTTTAAACATTATTTTGACTTGCTCAACAATATTGCTAAAACCAATTCTAAAAACAGGTGTTTCTGTTCCATCTACATTAATATATCTAGCCAATGTACCAGTAGTTTTTGCTACAGTCCTATAACCTCCAGCCCTAACTCCAGCAGCAATCAATCTTGCGACACTTGATTTACCTCTAGTACCATTTACATGAATCCTAATAGGAATACTCTTGATACTAGCGTTATGTACAATATTTTCTACTATAAGATACAAACACAAAATTACAAATACTATTATGATTAACCAAAAATCCAAAACAGCCACCTCATGCGTAACAAAAATCACTAATAATTATAACACCCATATTATTGAATATATACAGTGACTATATTAAACTTAGTTTTATTTAGACATCTACATATCTTGTCTCAGGCATAAAATATACTATAGGAATCATAATAATAGAAGCTACTACTAAGAGCCATGCTGGTGCTAGTAGACTACCTGTAGAGACAACCAAAGATGTAGCAACAAAAGGTATAGTCCCCCCCAAAAAAGAATTACCAATATTATAACTCAGACCATTTCCACTATAGCGGTATTTTGTATTAAAGAGTTCAGGAGCTGCTGCCCCATATGCACCCCATATTGCCATCAAAGGTACGCTTAGAACAATCATTGCGAGAATAAGTGACGCAATGCCCATTCCCATAATCATAAAACTAGGATATGAAAAAATCAGATAAATAATAATAGAGAACTTTATTAATGGTTTTCTACCAAGACAATCACTTAAATATCCCCACAAAGGTGCAGAGAAAGAAAAAATCAAACTAAATATAGTCACTATTGCTAAAGAAAAAAACTCTGAATAATTAAGCTCAACAAAATAACTACTCAAATATGAAAGTACTAAGTAATACATGATATTAGCATATGCTGATAAGGCAATCGCAAAAAACAAAGGTTTTTTTTGTATGCTAAACATTTCTCTTACTGGCTTTACCGATACATCTCCTTGAGCTTCAAGCTGTTCAAAAGAATAACTCTCAGGTATTAGCATCCTCATTAATAAAGCAAGTAAAGCAAGCATAAGACCAATTATATAGCCGATCCTCCATCCCCATAAGTCCAGAACCTCTTGACTAAAAATACCAAATAAGATCATTGCAACTAGTGATGCTAAAAAAACACCAGTACCTGAAGACATAGTAGCAAAACTTGCAATAAACCCTCTTCGATCTGGTTTTGTAGACTCAATCATAAAAACCATGACTCCACCATATGATCCTCCGATAGAGAATCCTTGAAGTAATCTCATCAAAACTAGTATAGCAGGAGCTAACATTCCAATAGTCTGATATGTCGGGAGAATAGCAATTACAAACATTGGCAATATCATCATGACTACAGAGATTATCAGTGCTTTCTTACGACCAAACCGATCACCAAAACTACCCATAATAACACTGCCAATTGGTCCCATGAAAAATCCTGCGGCAAAAACCCCAAAAGTCATTAATATAGCAGTATATTTACTAAAATCTGGAAAAAACACGCTAGCAATAACAGGTGTTAGATATGCGAAAAGCATAAAATCATACCATTCAACAATGGTACTTGCTGAAGCAAAAAAAACGTGCCTTTTTGAAAAACGATTCATTTATTATAAAAACTTATATAGCTGAGAATTATACTTTATATTTAAAAATAAGATATTTCAATCACAAAGATTGAATTAAAAATAATGATTACACAATAAAAGAATAAATGAAAAATCTAGTGGTGCGGACGGGGAGACTCGAACTCCCACGGTTGCCCGCTGGAACCTAAATCCAGTGCGTCTACCAATTTCGCCACGTCCGCAATATTCTGGGGTGATTGATGGGACTTGAACCCACGACAACCGGAATCACAATCCGGGACTCTACCAACTGAGCTACAACCACCATTACAAATTGCTATTTCAACAATGTATGGCACGTCTGGCAGGATTCGAACCTGCTACCCTCGGCTTAGAAGGCCGATGCTCTATCCAGATGAGCTACAGACGCATCAAAAATGGTCGGAGCAGAGGGATTTGAACCCACGACCCTCTGGTCCCAAACCAGATACGCTACCAAACTGCGCTATGCTCCGACAATTTCTAAATAATGGTGGCCTGAGGCGGAATCGAACCACCCACACGAGGATTTTCAATCCTCTGCTCTACCGACTGAGCTATCAGGCCAATGACAGGTATTATACATACACCTATATGCTTAAGTCAACACTTTTATAAGTATTTTATTACATTTTTTCTTCATAAAAAGTTTTTATATTTTTACCATCCGCATAAGCATACAATGTCTGTGCTACAGAAGTAAATCCGGAACAAATATTGCCCTGCTTATCAATAGCTATAAGACCTACACAATCACCATGAACATCGCTCTCGGCAATAGATTTATCTACTACTTGTGATAATGACATTCCATCTTTGACTCTAGTTGCTATTTTTGCTGCTACTGCTTGGTTGATGATATGCTCACCAATACCCGTACATGATATACCCATAGATTCATTGGCAAAATTACCAGCGACAGTTGGACTATCACCCACCCTACCAGGATATTCAAAGCCAGCTCCTCCAGTTGAAGTAACTGCACAGATTTTACCCTTAGAATCTAGAGCAACAACCCCTATTGTTCCTGTATAGCCTTTTTTTAGTTGTAAGTACTCTTGATATCTTTTTTCAGTCATTGGGTTATATGTTGGTAGACCCATCACATCATGAGCAAATGTAGTAGCTTGATCTCCAGCCAAAACACTATGATGTTGTTGCATTAATCTATTTGCAACTTCTATAGGGTTTTTTATATTTTGAATATTTATCACACCTGCAAACTTTTGTTTTTGACTATCGATTATAGATGCCGACATTCTGATTTGTCCATCTTGCTGTACCCTTGAACCTGTACCGGCATTAAATATCTCATCATCCTCAAGAAGTTTTGCTGCGAAAACTGCTGCCTCATTTGCATCATCTATATCTTTTAGGTAATTATAGGCTTTTTGAATAATTGGTAATAAATGTTGATGATAATCGCCAAATGATGTGTTTTTATCTTCTCTAGCTCCACATCCGCCATGAATTATAATCTTTTGCATAACAGCTCCAATTTCAAATTAATATTGTATATACAAATATGATTATATCTAAGATACTCAAAATCTCATACAACAAATATACTTGAAGTTAATTAAATAATTATGATGTAAACAGATTAAAAGCTAGATTGTATTCTCAATGTTTATAGAGATACCAAAATGTACTTCATTAGGTGTCAAGTAATTTAAACATTTCTTAGGTCTATTATTCAAGTCTATCTGTAACTTTCTAATGTATTGATGAGATATATTGTTAA
>NZ_WBSX01000056.1 GCF_009823375.1 Francisella noatunensis subsp. noatunensis
TCTATTTGAAAGAGTTAAGTGCTTTGGCATTTTTTAGTTCCTTATCGTTTATTTTAGTTTCGTCAAAACCTAATAAACTATATTTGGAACTCTCTTTCAACTATTTAAAACTTTCAGAATACAATCTAGCTTTTATAAAGTACACAAAATATCAACCAAAATAGAGGGCTCTAATTAAGAGATTTCCGAACTAAATTCTTGAGCCAGCTGCCCTGCTCTAGTGATATTTGCTTGTATAGCATCATCTATAATTCCACCAAGATCAAACTTCTCAAAAGTACACAACGCTTCAAAAGTTATACCTTTTTTAGATGTTACATTTTTTCTTAAAGTAACCATATTCTCATCACTTTTCAAAGCCATCAGCGCAGCACCAAGACACGTTTGAGCAACAAGCTTTTCAGCTTGTTGTTTATCCAACCCTCTTTTGACAGCAGCATTGACCATATGTTCCATAAATTGAAAATAATATGCTGGACCAGAACTTGCTATAGCTGCAATAACATCAATCTCATCTTCTTTTTCAACTACAGCGACCTCTCCCATTGTCTTCATAATATTAATAACTTCTGACTTATCATCATCACTAATATTTTTATTAAAAAATATTCCAGTAGCACCGTAGCCTAAGCTACTAGGCGTATTAGGAATAGTCCTTGCGAAAGAAATATTCTTAGCAAACATTATCTCATAATCATTAGTTTTGATACCTGCTGCTACCGTAACTATTGTCTGATCATCTCTAGTATGATCTCTAATATCCTTGATTAAACTAATCATACCTTGTGGCTTTACAGCTAAAATAATAATATCAGCTATAGCGATTGACTCTACTAAAGAGTCCGAAGACCGTATCCCATATCGACTAACTAAATTTTCCCTTTTATCTTCATTTCTATCAAAAACGATAACATCCTGACCATCATAGCCATGATTAACCATTCCTGCGATCATTGCAGCAGCCATATTACCACCACCAATAAAACATACTTTCATAAATAATATCTCTATATTTTCACTCTATAGTTATTTAACTATAACATTTGAAATAATTATTGCTAATATATAGACAAATACAAAACTTAAAAAAAACACACAAATGAAAGAAATAGTCTTAGCTTCAAGTAATAAAGGAAAAATCAAGGAATTTATTGAGATATTTAAGCAAAAAAATATCAAAATAATTCCCCAAACAAAATTCAATATTAGTGATGCTGAAGAAACAGGTCTTAGTTTTATTAAAAATGCTATCATCAAAGCAAGGCACTGCTCAAAAAATACAGGGCTACCTGCAATAGCTGATGACTCTGGACTTGAAGTATTTTCATTAGCAGGTGACCCCGGCATTTACTCTGCAAGGTATGCAGGCAAGCATGGCAATGATGATGCTAATATACAAAAATTACTAACTAATCTAAAAAACAATAATAATCGTACTGCGCGCTTTGTCTGTGCTTTAGCTTATGTTAGAAGTGAAACAGATCCCACCCCAATAGTAGAATACGGTTTCTTAGATGGCGAAATTACGCATAGTCGCTCTGGTGAGTATGGTTTTGGATACGATCCTATATTTTTTTTACCTAATTTACAAAAAACCTTAGCAGAATTACCAAATGATGAAAAAAATAGAATTAGTCACAGAGCTATAGCACTTAATAAAATCATCAATAAAATATAAAGCCGGTGTATTTTTTTATCTCTGATGATATAAATTTTTGTCTTATATGCTAAAATAAAACCATTAAATTAGTAATCATTACTTATATAAGTAAGCTTTTAGGTAGAAGTGTGGAACATTTAAAAAGAATACTGTACGTTTCTCTTGCTCATATATACTCAAGCTTATTTATTATATATGTGCCTTTTATATACCTAAAAAAGCTTAAAAGAAGTCTCAAAAATAGTAGTTACAGGCAAAGATGGGGGGAGAGATTTGCTCAGACGAAACTTCGCTTGAAAGATTGCATCTGGATTCATTCTGTATCTGTTGGTGAAACTGTATCAGCAGAACCACTAGTAAGGGAATTATTAAAAAACTTTCCCAATGAAAATTTTGTCATAACAACTACAACGCCTACAGGCAGTGATGTTGTCAAAAACCTCTACAGCAAACATAAAAATGTACATCATATGTATATCCCTTATGACACGATACCATTTGTAAATAGTTTCTTTGTAAAAGTCAACCCTAAAGCTTTTGTAATCATCGAAACGGAGATATGGCCCAATATACTAAATAAATGTTTTGCTGAAAATATTCCTGTAATAATAACAAATGCACGCTTATCAAGAAGATCTATGAGAAACTACACCAAAATACCTTTTGGTAAAGACTTCTTATTCAAAAACATCGCTCAAATAAATGCTCAAACGGAAAAAGATGCAAAAAGATTCTGTTCATTGGGAGTGGATAAGGAAAAAGTTACAGTAACTGGAAATCTAAAATACAATCTTATAACTCCTGAAAACCTTGAAGATAAAATGCTTAATATAAAGCAAAGTATACACGGTAGACCAGTATGGATTGCTGGTAGCACTCATCAAGGAGAAGAGGAGATAATACTTGCCGCTCATAAAGAAATATTAATTACTCATCCAAATTGTCTATTAATAATAGTACCAAGACATAAAGAACGTTTCCAAAAAGTAGAAAAACTCATAATAAACGAAGGATTTTCTTACCAAAAAAGATCTTCTTGTATTAATGAGATTTTCAATCACACTCAGATATACTTAGGTGATACTATGGGAGAGTTATTGCACTTATATTATATCTCAACCATCACATTTGTGGGTGGTACATTAATAGATAATGGAGGCCATAATTTATTAGAGCCTGCAGCTCTGGCAAAACCAATTATAAGTGGCACAAGTCTTTATAACTTTAGTCAAATCTCAAAAGAATTAATCCGTAATAGAGCACTACTGCGAGTCAAAAATCATACTGACCTCGCTGAAAGTGTAATTAAACTACTAAACAATAAAGAGTATTTAGAGCAAATGTCGCAAGGTTCTCTAAAGACATTTGAAGCTCATAGCGATGTTCTAGAGAAACAATATAATAATATAGCGAAATTCTTATGAGTATTAATACTACATTAGAAAACTTCAACCTTTTTGCAGAAAACTTGTTTTGCGACATAAAATCACCTTCTGAAAAACTCAAAGAAGCCATGAAATATAGTTTTTTTAGTGGCGGTAAAAGGATACGTGCCCAATTTGTATATGCATTAGGTGAGACACTTAACATAGACGTTCAAAACTGTCATAAAATTGCATTTGCTATAGAGTGTATACATACTTATTCACTTATACATGATGATCTTCCTGCAATGGATGACGATGTCTTACGAAGAGGTAAGCCTACATGTCATATAAGATTTAACGAAACGACAGCAATTCTAGCTGGAGATGCCTTACAATCACTAGGATTTGAGATTCTCAACACCTTAGACATAGAAGATTTACATAAGCAAAGAAAAGTTAATATCATATTTGCAAAGTGTTGCGGCTTAGAAGGTATGGTTGGAGGGCAACAATTAGATATAGATGGTGAAAATCAGAACCTAAAATTAGAAGATTTAGAAATACTTCATATAAATAAAACTGCAAAAATGTTTAGAGCAAGTATTGTACTGCCCTATATAATCTCAAAATATAACAATGTTGAAATTGAAGATCTCTTAACAGAACTTTCTGATTTAATTGGATTATGCTTCCAAATTAAAGACGATATTCTAGATGTCACAAAATCCACAGAAGAACTTGGTAAGACTAGTGCTAAAGATATAGATGCTAACAAATCCACTTATGTATCACTAATGGGACTTGATGGGGCACACAAGTACTTACACTACAAAAAAGATGAGATTAAAAAATTATTATCTGAATTACATAACAGAAATATTCCGACACAAAATTTAGAAAAACTTATTGAATTAGTTATTAATAGAAACTATTAACTATTTTTGTTACAATTTTGTAATTATTTATTTTGTGACAAATTTCAAAACACATAATACTATGCAGATAATACAAAAAATTTATGCTTGGCTAGTACATCTATTTACTTCACTAGGTGCAGTCTTTGGCATACTCGCCATAATTTTCTCTATAGAAGCTGCTAAGGCCACTGTAACTAATCAGATAGATCTTCATCACTATTACATTAAGCTTTCAATGTTTAGTATAATTATGGCTATCTTTATTGACTCTATTGATGGTAGCCTTGCTAGACTAGTAGATATCAAAAAATTAGCTCCTCTAGATGGCGCATTACTTGATAATATTATAGATTTCACAACATACTCCATTGTGCCTTGCATTTGGATATATGTCTCCGGCATAGTCTCACAAGAATGGTTAATTCCAGTAGTAGTAATGATAACGATTTCATCTTCATATCAGTTCTGTCAAACTAATGCCAAAACTGATGATCACTTTTTTGTTGGCTTTCCTAGTTACTGGAATGTAATGGCGATGTATATGTTATGTTTTCAGTCTCCTCAATGGATCAATGAAACTGTAATAATTGTACTTTCTATATTTTCATTTGTTCCGATAAAATATATCTACTTATCAAGAACAGAACATATAAGTAAAAGTAAATTTATAAAAACATTTACTTTTATATTTACAATGCTTGCATCTATTTCTACATTTCTAGCTGTTTTAATGTATCCAATAAAGACTCCAACCCCTTTCATATTAATAATATTAATTTTCTCGATCTTTTATATATTATTTAGTCTCAAACTTAATATAGAACCAGTAAAGAACTAATCTCTTTAGCGAATACTCATCCTATATGATAATATATTATCCTATGGTGAAATATTAATCAATTTCTTATATGAAAGTCTTAAGTCAAGAAGAGCGCCAAAAACTCTTTGTCGAAAATATATTTCCATACAAACATAAAATTCCTCGTAAAGTATATGAAAAACAAAAACATCATTTACAAATAGAATTATTAAAATTTCAAAAATGGGTTAAAGAAAATAATAAAAAAGTTCTAATTATTTTTGAAGGAAGGGATGCTGCTGGAAAAGGTGGTACAATAAAAAGAGTTATGGAGCACTTAAATCCACGTGGTGCTAAGGTAATAGCATTAGAAAAACCTTCCGAAAGAGAAAGAAACCAATGGTACTTTCAAAGATATATTGAGCATCTTCCATCAGGAGGAGATATAATACTTTTTGATAGATCTTGGTACAACAGAGCTGGTGTAGAACGAGTTATGGGTTTCTGTACAGAGAGGGAATGTTTCTTATTTCTAGAACAAGCTCCTCAGCTTGAAAAAATGCTAGTTGATAGTGGCACAATAATCATTAAGTTCTGGTTTTCCGTAAGCCAACAAGAACAAAAAGATAGATTTGCTGCTAGAGAAAACCATCCTCTAAAACAATGGAAGCTTAGCCCAATTGATAAAGCATCTTTAGATAAATGGGATGACTACACTGAGGCTAAAGAAAGAATGTTTATATATACGGATAAACCTTATGCTCCATGGGTAATAGTCAAGTCTGATGACAAGAAACGCGCAAGGATAAATGCCATTAGATACATATTAAATAGTATAGACTATGATAATAAAGATCCTGAAGTAGCAATTGCCCCAGATCCCCTTATCGTTGGAACTTCATCAAAAATTTATAAATAACAACAACTTATACAAAATAGCTATTGACTAAATATCATATTTGAAATATAATTTTGTCTATAATTTTGGGCCTATAGCTCAGTTGGTTAGAGCGCCGGACTCATAATCCGTAGGTCGTAGGTTCGAGTCCTACTGGGCCCACCAAAATGTTTTCCCATTAAATAAATTATATATAATTTACTAAAAACAACATCTATATTTGAGAAACACCTTTCTAAAAAGAATTTTAAAAGTCTAAATTATTAAAATTTCAATGATTAACTACTAAGAAAAACTATGGATTTAAAATCAAACAACTACACATCCTGACTAATTTTTTACTCTAATGATTACAGTATAGCCGCTAAATAATTTTGTTTATCTTTTTTCGTGAGTCTAACTTTATGCTCATTCATCAGAATACCATTAAATGATTTACTTAACGCCTCAAGTATATCAAGCATAAGCTCATAACATGTTTTAACATCATATCCTATATTAGCTAGCTTTCTATAATTCATTACAGCTATTACGCCTTTGACCTCTCCGTCGTTAGCTGCTGCGAACACTTGCTCTTCACTATCAGGTAAAACACTAAAAATTACATCTTTATAGTTTACTTTTTGAAAAACTTTTTCATCTGTAAATTTAATACCATAATATTTCAAAAATGTTGCTAAATCTTTCACTTGCATAGATTGAGCTGCTTCAAAATAGATAAGCAAAAAGCCATCTCTTAATAATGGATATTCACGTTGCACATCTTCAACATATGCCTTATCTGGCGAGTTTTTAGCTTGACTCACAAGCTCTTGGCTATTTGCATGTTCAATATTTGCTAAAATATCTTTCTGCCTAACTCTCAAACTCTTACGAAATAAATCTATTATAATTAAGATCACTAAAATTAAAACTAAAGCCAATATCAATGTCATTTATTTAGTACCTGCGGTGTTTTTCATACTCATGTATTATATATTTATAGATCATAAAAATTAAGATTTTTCTATAATTGCATCCAATACTTCTATGATCTTTTCTTCTGTATCAACAACCATATCTTGATGAATTTTTTTAAATTCTTGAATTATATAATCATTTCTTTGCTTATCATCAAACAATCTTTTCAACTCATAAAAAAGATTATCTACCGTACAATCCTCTTGGATCAATTCTTTTATTATTTCACTTCTATGCAAAATATTTGGAAAAGCCCAGTAACTATGCCCACGAATAAGAATTCTACCTATAAACGCTGAAAGCCTAGATAGTTTGTAACCAACCACCATAGGTAATTTACACAACATAGCCTCCAAAGTTGCAGTTCCTGAAGCTAATAAACTTAAATCTGAAGCTTTCAATACATCATGAGAGTTTGTTTCAAAAACTTCGATTCCTAAACTTTTGATTTGTGAACTATATTGATCAAATATTGGTTTAAGAGATGGTTTCGCTAGTGGCATAATAGCCTTAAACTTATATCCGAACTCTTGTAGCTTTTCTATAGCATTTAAAAATAATGGCAGTAATCTAGTTACTTCGGTAGTTCTACTTCCTGGTAATACTGATAACACTGGTAGCTCTACATTTTCAAGACCTAAACGCTTTTTATATTTTGATCTATCAATCTCCAAAGGTATATTTTTAGCAAGTGGATGACCTACATATATTGCCTCAAAATTATGCCTATTTTTATAATACTCAACTTCAAAAGGTAAAATTGCCAGAATTCTATCTGTTGCCTTTCTGATTTTTCTGATGCGATACTCTCTCCACACCCATATTTTAGGACTTACATAGTGTATAGTCTTAATACCACTTGCTCTTAATTTTTTTTCTACTGTAAGATTAAAATCCGGAGCATCAATACCAATAAATATATCTGGCCTATTTTGCTTAAAGTAATTTATTATTTTTTTGCGTATACTTAATATACTAAGACCTTTTGAGAGAATTTCGAGAAAGCCTATTAATGACAGAGCATCCATAGGATACAAACTTTTAAAACCTTGCGCCTCCATTTTAGGTCCTCCAATGCCTTCAATTTCAGCATTTGGATATTTTTTCTTTAACGCTTCAACAAGAGTTGCACCCAACTGATCCCCTGAAAGTTCTCCAGCTACAATGCCTATTCTCATTATCTCAGTATACCTCTACGTGAAGTGCTTATCACATCGACAAACGGCTCTAATACAGGCTCTTCATCTGCCATTTCTTTAATAACTTCAAAAGCCTCTTTGATCATCAAACCTTTTCGGTACAGCACTTTATACACTTCTTTAATTTTCTTTAAGTGTTCCGGCGCAAATCCTCTTCGTTTAAGACCTTCCGTATTAATACCACATGGAGTAGCTCCTGCCGTTACAGCCGTAACCATTAAATATGGAGGAACATCTTTTCCAACAAGAGCAGCATGAGCTATAAACGCATGCTTACCAACACGGCAAAACTGATGAATACCAACATTTGAACTCAAAATAACAAAATCATCAATATAAACATGGCCTGCAAGACCTACACCATTAACAAGACTGACATTATTTCCAACCTTACAGTCATGACCTATATGCACATAACACATAATAAGATTACTATTACCAACTGTTGTAACACCTGTCTCTTTTGATGTACCACCGTGTATAGTAACACACTCTCTAATGATATTATTATCGCCAATAACAACTTGAGAAAAGTCACCTTTCCTGTAAGTATAATCAATAGGATCATCACCAATTGATGCATACTGGAAAATTAGGTTATTTTTACCTATTACTGTATTGTCGCCAATAGTAACATGACTTTTCAGCTCAGTACCTTCACCAACAACAGCATTTTCTCCAATAACACAGAATGGTCCTATTATAGCACTTTCGGCTACTTTGGCGCTTTCATGTACTACTGCCAAACTATGTATCACAATTAATAATCCTTATATGCTGCCATTAATTCAGCTGAACAAACTATTTGTCCATCAACTTTAGCCACTGACTCAGCAGTACAAATAATATTTTTCTGTTTAACCATACGTGACTCGATAACTAAAACATCTCCAGGAACAACTGGTCTTTTCACCCTTACCTTATCAATACCTGCTAGCATAAATGTTCTTCTTCCACCACCAGCTTTGACAACAACATGAGCAAATAAAGTCTCAGCCATCAACTCACCAAGTATAGCAGTTGCTTGAGCCATAGCTTCAACAATTAAAACCCCAGGCATCACTGGAAATTCTGGAAAATGTCCATTAAAAAAGTCTTCATTGATAGTTACATTCTTATGAGCTACGATCGTTCTATCTTCAATACTCCAATCAACAATCTTATCTAAAAGAGCAAAAGGATACCTATGAGGTAAAATCTTTCTAATCCCCATCACATCTATGTGCTTATTTTTTTCATCAAACTGGCTCATGCAATAATCCTTACTTATTTAATTTATCTTCAAGTTGTTTTACTTTTTTTATCAAACTGTCGATTTTAGATAGCTTTGCTACAAATCGTCCCCATTGAATCCTTGATTTAGCTTCAAACGCAGCATAATACATTCCTGGCTGAGTAATAGACTTACCTATATTAGATGCTCCACCAATAATCGTATTATCACAAATACTTATGTGACCTATTATCGCAGACTGCCCCCCTATCAAGCAGTTATCTCCTATAGTTGTACTTCCAGCAACTGCCGTTACACCAGCTAAAGCAGTATTACAACCAATGATTACATTATGAGCTATCTGCACTAAATTATCAATACGCGCACCTTTTTTAATAACGGTATCATCAATAGCCCCTCTATCGACTGTCGTTCCTGAGCCAATCTCAACATCATCTTCAATTATAACTCTTCCTAATTGAGGAATTTTAGTCCAACTACCATCATCATCTCTAGCATTACCAAACCCATCGCAACCAATGACTGCATTTTGATGTATTATACAGTTAGCTCCAATTTGAACATCATGAGCAATAGATACATTACTCTTTATAAGAGTATCATTACCAATTTTTGTACCTTCATCAATAGTAGCACATGAACCAATAAATACATTATCTCCAATAACAACATTTTCACCGACAACAGCGTTTGCTCCGATGGTCACATTCTCACCTATAATAGCACTTGAAGCTATTACAGCCTTACTGTGTATTTTACCATCAGGCTGAGGCGACTTATCGAAAAGCTCCATAACTTTGGCTAAAGCCATATATGGATTAGACAATACTACTGCATTAGTATTGCAAAACTCTAATGCCTCCTCTGTGATCAAAACCGCGGAAGCTTTAGTTTCAGATAATGCTTTTAAGTATTTAGGATTTGTACAAAAAGAAATATCTCCAACTCCTGCTTTTTCTAGAGTAGCTATTCTAGTTATCTCAATACTTTTGTCACCCTTGACTTCACCATCTAACTTCGAAGCTAAAAAATCTAAAGAATACATATCAAAACTCCTCGAAATAATTAAGAGTTCTTATTCATAATTTCAATTACTTGATTTGATATATCATCTACATTATTTACATATGCTAAAGCTTGAGTCGTCATCACAATATTGTAACCCTTCTGCTTAGCAATTGTTGCCACAGCATTATTGAATGATGCCTGGAATTTCTTGGATAACTTATCTTTAACCGCATACTCTTTTTGTTGAAGAACTTTAGCTTTCTGAGCAAAGTTTTGCTGCTCTTGTTGGATCTGCTGCTGCTGCTTCTCTAATTCAGCTTTTGTCATAGTAGCTGAGTTTTCTTGAAGAGCTCTCATTTGCTGCATAATGTCATTTTGTTCTTGCTTGAGTTTTGCAGCTTCGGGCTTCAAATCATTTTCCATTTTCTTAACACTAACTGATCCCAAATCAGAATCATTGAAGATCTCTACAGGGTTAACTACAGCTATTTTAGTATCTGCGTAAACTCCAGTAACAGCACTAGCCAAAACACACAGTGATAACACAACTTTCTTCATCTTTAAGATCTTCCTCAAATTTTCTTGTATATACATTTATAGATTCTAACACAATATTATAAAACTTGTTAAATCTTTGGTATTAGAGCTAGATTGTATTCTGAAAGTTTTAAATAGTTGAAAGAGAGTTCCAAATATAGTTTATTAGGTTTTGACGAAACTAAAATAAACGATAAGGAACTAAAAAATGCCAAAGCACTTAACTCTTTCAAATAGATATTGTATAGAAGAATTACTTAAATTAGGATACCAAACATCTCAAATAGCCAATAAAATTGGCTATAGTGAAAGAGCTATAAAAAAGGAACTTAATCGCACTAGTATAAATAGTGACTATAATGCTGAGATAGCACAGAAGCTATATCAAAGCCGCAGAACTTCAAATAATCATAAGCTATCCTGTAAAGTTAAAAAGCTA
>NZ_WBSX01000057.1 GCF_009823375.1 Francisella noatunensis subsp. noatunensis
CAATATAAATACAAAAAAGAAGGTGACTCTAAACAAGTTAAGATAAAGGATAGAGCGAGTATTTCTGAAAGACCTAGCAGTGCTAATAGAAAAAATCTTTATCACTTTGAAGGTGACACTATTGTTGGTAAAGACCATAAAAGTGCTATTGTAACAATGGTCGATAGAGCTAGCAGATTTACTATTTTAGCCAAGTCTATAGATAGAACAGCTAATTCAATCAATAGAATATTGTACAAAGTATCTAATGGTCATAAAATATTAACAGCTACATTTGATAATGGTAAAGAGTTTGCTAAACATAAGAAGCTAACTAGCAAGACTGGCATCAAAGTATTCTTTGCTGATCCATACAGTCCTTGGCAAAGAGGTACTAATGAAAACATGAATAGGTATATCAGACAATTTATACCTAAAGGTACTAACTTTAACAATATATCTCATCAATACATTAGAAAGTTACAGATAGACTTGAATAATAGACCTAAGAAATGTTTAAATTACTTGACACCTAATGAAGTACATTTTGGTATCTCTATAAACATTGAGAATACAATCTAGCCTTAATAAAAATTTTTTCATGATCCCCACCTACTCATACAAACCTTTAACTAGTGTATCAGATTTAGATTTAGTATTTTTTGTTGTACTTTTAATTAAACTTAACAGTTCTTGGTAATTACTAAAACTTTTTCCGGCATATATGCTCGCATTTAACGATTTTAATTGCTCTTTTAATTGCGTGAATATCTCGGCAACCTCTAATAATGAAAAGAGTTGCTTATTACTCTTAGTATTTGCCCAACCAATAATTGCTTTTTGAAGCTGTATATTATCTCTCTTAGCACATGCTTTTTTAATATCTTTTATGTTTACAGAATTTTTATCATCTGTAACAAATGCCTCTTTAGGTGAACTTTTAGCTTTACGAGTTAGCTTACATCTTATGAGTAGCATAAATGTAATCAGCCATAGTACAAAAAGTCCTACTGCAACATTTCGCCAAAAAGTATCCTCAACAACCTTTTTTATAACTTGTGGTGTAGTAGCCTGACTATTTGCATTAAAACTTGTACTTGGTATAGTGCCTTTTTTGACATCAAATGTTTTCGCAGCTATTGTCGCAAGTTGTGACTTACTATTGTCAATATCGAACCATTTTAACATAACAGCAGGAACTGTTGTTTTACCTTGCTTAATAGGCATATAACCAATCTTATAGGTCGCTGTGCTTATTAGCTGGCCACCTTGCTCGATATCCTCAAGTACTGGCTTTTCAGAATAAACATTAAAAGCATCAGAAGATTTAAATTCTAATTTTGGAATATCTTCACTCAGGACACCTTTTACCTTAATAGTTACAGTCCTAGTTAGTAGCTCTCCCTCTTTTATGGTATCTCCTGCTGACCAGTTATCACTAATTTTAACATCTGATGCAGGGAACCAATCTTTAATAGCAATTTTCTCAGGAATTGGCTTAACTCTTAAGAATTTAGCATCGGTAGAGAAGCTCTTGACCCTAGTTCCTAACTGACCAAATGTATTAGGAATAGTCGCTTGCATTGCAATAGCTGGAATAGCAATAGTTCCTGTTCTATGTGGAATTATCAAAAAACTTTCTTCAACAACATCATACATTTTACCATTAATGCGTTTTTGATAAGTTCTTCTATGATTGGTTTGTTTTATTTCAGAGTTTTTTATATCAAAATTTCTAGGATTTAGACTTAAAATAGGTGTCGAATAATACAGCTTCAAAGTATACAATACAGGCACATTAACATAAGTTTCGCTTGTAGCTAGTGTTCCTATAGCAAATATATCCTGATAATTACTTGCTTCTTCACTTGAGAGTTTTTTATCTACTTTTATAGAGATTGGCTTTGTTGACTGATTACCAACTTCAATCGCAGGTATTGTCAAATTACCCGATCTATTTGGCATAAGCGTGACAATCATCTCAAATTGTGAGCTTGATTTACCATTTATAACAGTAGTCTTACTACTAGTACTAGTATTATAAACTGTAAAATCCTTATCTAAAACATCTAAGTCAGGTTGGGTGTCAAAATCATCTAGATGGAGTATTAGCTCAAAAGTTTCTCCATACTCAAGATGAGTATTATCCACACTAGCTGTGACATTAGCATAACTAATATTCAATCCAGCGATTAACAGCAAAAGTATACTTACTAATTTTAATAATTTAGTTCTCACGCTCATCTCCTATCATCCTCTGGTAGTCACGTGCAAATTTATTTCTAAGAAGTCCCCCTGGATTATCATTTATCGCAGCTAGAAGCTTATTCGTCTCTTTGTCATTTAGTTCTTGTTGGCGCTGATCTGCTGCATCTGATTGCTCAGGATTATCTTTATTATCTTTATTATCTTTATTATCTTTATTATCTTTATTATCTTTATTATCTTTATTATCTTTATTATCTTTATTATCTTTATTATCTTTATTATCTTTATTATCTTTATTATCTTTATTATCTTTGTTATCTTTGTTATCTTTGTTATCTTTGTTATCTTTGTTATCTTTGTTATCTTTGTTATCTTTGTTATCTTTGTTATCTTTGTTATCTTTGTTATCTTTGTTATCTTTGTTATCTTTGTTGTCTTTGTTGTCTTTGTTGTCTTGAGAATTCTGCTGATTATCTTTTTGTTTATCTAGCTCTTTAGCTACTTCTAAGTTATCTTTTGCATCTGCAAAATCTGGTCTTTTTTGTATAGCTTTTGTATATGCATCTATAGCTTTTTTGTATTCGCCCATATGCGTTAAGACATTACCCTGATTATACAACCCTTTAGCTGAATCATCTTTTTTAAACTCTTGATATGCGTTTTGATAGTCTCCGGCCTTATAGTATGAAGAACCTTTCCAATTACTATTTTCAAAAGCTTCAGCTGCCTTTTTTGCATTACCACTATCATAATAGCTCATGCCTTGCTGATCTCTTGTTTGCCATAAATCATTCCACTTATTTGCAAAACAAAAACATGGCAATAGAAACAAGATAAATATTAATTTTCTTAGCGACATATTCTCTCCAAAATACCTCTTCTAAAAAATAGTAAACTCATAGCTACTAGTAACCAAATAAAATAAATCCCCTCATCCTGCCAAAAGATATTTGCCGACCTTTTATCTGATTTCTTTTTACCATTGCCTTGTGTATCTGATAATAACTTTTTAACATCAGTATTATTAACAGTTAAAGTCACTAATTTTCCAGATCCAGCTTTTGCTAATGCTTCAAGTTGATTCAGATCTATACCAAAATACTGGATATTGCCTCCATCATCTTTTATATAATTACCCTTGTCATCTTTAGCGATACCCCCCTTCGGAGTTCCTATTGCATATACATCAGTATCTATACCTTGCTCTGCCAACTGTTTCGCTTTAGCGATAGCATCAGCTGATGGTGTTGAATCTGTTATCAAAATTATCTGACCTTTTTTTGCACCAGCCTGAGTGATTAACTGAGCAGATTTTTCTATAGCCTTATAGATATTATTACCCTGCACAGGCACAATATCTGAATTAATAACAGGGACAAGGTTCTCAACAGTATTTGCATCAGATGTTAATGGCGAGACAACAAATGGCTCACTTGAAAATACTACCATCCCAACCTGACCTTCTTTTATTCTACGCAAAATATCCAAAGTCTTATATTTTGCCCTCTCAAATCTAGTTGGAGAAACATCTGTAGTGTCCATAGACTGTGAAACATCTAAAGCAATAACTCTCGAAACATTTTCTTGATATACAGGCACATCTTTATATTTCCATGTAGGACCTGCCAATGCTATCACAGATATAATCCACAAGCACAAAAATAAAAAAGGCACCAATGACTTTTTAGTTTTTGACTGCTTACCTACAACTACATGCTCTAACAAATGACTATCACAATACTTAGCCCAACTATTTGCTTGTGAAGAACTTCTAAAAAGTAAAATAACAAAAACTACAATAGGCACTAATGCCAACAGCCACCACGGACGCAGAAAATGAAAATCCATACTAATATCCTCTCCTACGCTTCAACCATACCATAGTCATTACAAAACTTAACAGCAATGCAAGACCAAGACTCCATGGATATAGATATCTAACAGGTCTAACTACTGTTTTGTCTGACTCTATCGGCTCTAGCTGATCTATTGACTCATATACTTGTTTCAAATCAGTACTATTTTGCGCTCTAAAAAACTTTCCTCCAGTCATTGTCGCAATTTTTTGTAATACTTCTGTATCTAGATCCTCTGATGTATTAACTAATCTTTCACCAAAAGTAGTCTTAACCATCATTTGTCCGCCACCCAAACCTATGGTGTATATTTTTATGTGATATTGTTTAGCAAGTTCCGCTGCCTGCAAAGGTTGTAGTGCTCCTGAGTTATTTTCACCATCTGTTAGCAAAACAAGAGCTTTAGAGTCACCTGGGTATCTTTTGAGCTTCTTAACTGCTAAACCTATAGCATCTCCTATCGCAGTCTGTGGACCTGGTAAAGCAATACTAGCATCATCAAGCATTTTTTTGACAGTTGGAATATCAAAAGTCAACGGCGTTTGCAAATATGCCCAAGTACCAAAAAGTATCAAACCTACTCTATCTCCTTGACGGGTATCTAAAAATTCATTAGCAACACGCATTACAAGATCAAATCTTGACTCCATCTTACCATTTGACTTCTGCATATCTTGGATAGCCATACTACCAGACAGATCAATAGACATCATAAGATCCCTACCACTTTGTGGCAAGCTAACCGGTTTGCCTAACCACTGGATACCAGAACCTGAAATAATCAATAATATCCAAATAGTACTTAGAATATATTTAAGATAATTTGCTTTGGTAAAGTCTCCATTTTTATTGCCTCTCAACTGAGATTCTAACTGATCAAAAAAAGGTGTTTTTAGTGCTAGCTGCTTATCATGTTTTACCCTTGGAAATATCCAATAGCTCATAAGAGGTAAAATAATCAAAGCCAAAAACCAAGGATATTCTATATTAATCACAATACTCTCCTTAGCCACTGCTCTGCCACAGTCAAAATTTCATTTAGCGTTTGTCTATCTAATTCGATAGCTCTATAACTATTTACCAGCATATTAGCTTTGGTATTTTTAAAATTTTGCTTTTTCATTTTAGAGTCAAGAAACTCAAGCCATTGCTCACCATGTAGAGTTTTGATTTCTTGGTTTGGAAATTTTTGTAATGCTACTCTTTTTAGATATACAGATATATTTTGCAAAGCTTCTTTAGGTTTATTTTGTTGAGTCTCTTCTATTGTCCTTCTAAAATCATTAACAATAGAATCCTTGTAACTATTTCTCTTTTTCCTAAAATGTAGAATAATCAAGAAGATAATAAAAGTTAGTACAATCAAACCTAAAAGTAACCACCAACCATAAGCTAAAGGCCACCATTGAGAGACCCTTGCAGGCAAATAAATATCTTTTAATTGAGCCAAAAGATCATTAGTTTGCATAATTAGCTATCCCATAGTTTATTGCTTTAACCAGATCATCATTTGTCGCTATCTCAATAAACCCTGTTTTATTCTTACGTGAAAAATCCTTTATCGCAGTGTATCTTTCTTGATAAAGGTTTTTATAAACACTTCTTTGTTTCTTACTCGCAGCATCTAATACTATACGATGCTCACCGTCACTAAAATAATATGTATCTAAAGCAGGTAACTCCTTTTCTATAGGATCATAACTAAAGATATTTATAACCTCATTTTTAGCTCTCAATAATTTAAGATACTGTTTTGCTTGCTCATCAAAACTACTAAAGTCACTAATAATAATTATCACACTATTACTACGAACTTTCGCATACAGAAACTTTATAACATCTGCTAATTTCTTTTGAGATTTAAGCTGATAATCTTTGTGATCAGTCGTTATAAAATTAAACATTTTGATCAGCGCTGATTTATCTTGTTTCGCGGGATAGAAGTTATAGCCTTGATCATCAAAAATGATACCACCAACCTTATCATGTGCTTCTAACGCAAACCCTAATAACGCTAGTGTATTAGCAGCCTTAACGCATTTAAAGCACTCCCTTGTACCAAAATTCATTGTACTATTTTGATCAACAATAAAATACAGACTACGTTCACGCTCTTCATGATAAACTTTAGTGTATGGCTTACCAAGTCTTGCTGTAAGTGACCAGTGCATCAATCTAATATCATCGCCTGCTTGATAATGTCTAACCTCATCAAAGTCCATGCCACGACCTTTTGCATTAGAAATATTTGTACCAGCATTAGTCGTATTAACTTTCTGATTAGCAAATAATTTTAGTGACTTTGCCTGATAGCGATGATTCAAAAGCTCTTGAATATCAGCCTTAACACCTTTATAACTTTTCATTGAGGATACTCTAAGGGATTGGCACAGCCTTTAGCAATTCAGTAATCACATCATCACTTTTAATACCATCAACATCTGCTTCAAATGTTAATAATATTCTGTGACGTAGGACTTCATATATAACTGCATGAACATCTCCAGGAGATACATAGTCATTGCCAGATAACCAAGCATGTGCTCGAGCTGCTCTATCTAATGCTATAGTTCCTCTAGGACTTGCACCAAAGGCAATCCATTTTTTGATACTTGGACTATATTTTGATGGGTCTCTAGTAGCCAGAATCAACTCAATAATATATTGCTCAAGAGCTGCTGACATCTGGACATTCAAAACTTCTTTTTGTGCTGCAAAAATTGCTTCTTGAGAAATATTTGGGTAGCGCAACTTCTGTCCTAGTGACTCACCTCTACTTATAGCCAGAATCTTTGCTTCAGTTTTTGGATCCGGATACTCAATCTTCACAAAAAGCATAAATCTATCTAACTGTGCTTCAGGAAGTGGATAAGTACCTTCTTGCTCAATTGGGTTTTGCGTAGCCATCACCATAAAAAGATTAGACAAAGGATAAGTCTTCTTACCCACTGTGATTTGCTTCTCTCCCATAGCCTCAAGCAATGCCGACTGAACCTTTGCAGGCGCCCTATTTATCTCATCAGCAAGTAATAGGTTATGAAATAATGGTCCAGACTGAAATTCAAAGCTCTGTTGCTGAGGTATGTACATCTCTGTACCTGTCAAATCTGCTGGTAAAAGATCCGATGTAAACTGCACTCTATGATAAGAGCAATCTATACTTTCAGACAATGTTTTGATCGCGGTTGTCTTAGCCAATCCCGGAGCCCCTTCTACGAGTAAGTGTCCTCCAGCTAGCAATGCTATCAACAAGCGCTTATTTAAATTTTCTTGACCAACAACACGATTGTTTAAGAATTCTAATAATTCTTCAAACTGATTATATACAGACACAGTCTCTCCAAAACCTCTTATCTTCTTTTGTAGAGTATAGGGGTTGTTATTAGTTTTTCAAGAGCCTAGGCTCGATATAGCTAATTTACAAAGACTTAATACTGCTATAAAATTTAAGCTATTAATCTATAAATTAGTATAATCCTCATGAAAACTCTTAAATTATTGACTCATTTTATACTAGTAAATCTAGCTCTTACTAGTTGCTCTAACAACACTGATTTATCTAAGGACCTAAGTACAACAGGAGACTCAATTATAAGACTTGCTAACGGTACACTTAGTGCTGAAATAAATAACACCAGCCTACAGAGTGTCTACAATGCTACTCTTTTAGCTTTAAATAATAATAATGATAAAATAAAAACTAGCAATATGGACAATAATTCTGCTGAAATCACAGGTACCTATACTGTAGACAAAGGCTTTTTTAATAAAGCAGGTATAGATAATTTTGATATCAATCTACTCAAGACCAAAAATGATACTGTAAGTTTATTTATTAAGATGGGTAAATTTGGAGATCAGCAAACTTCGGTTAACTTATTAGCAAATATCAGAAGCAATCTAGGATTATAATATGAATGTGAACATCCCTAAAGTATTGTCTATACAGTCTCATGTAGCATACGGCTATGCGGGTAACAAAGCTGCTGTATTTCCTATGCAAAGACTTGGTATAGAAGTCTCTCCAATATATACAGTACAGCTCTCAAACCATACTCAATATGATTTTTTTAAAGGATCTTTTTTTAGTGCTGAAGATATCCAAAATGTTATTGATGGAATGATTTCCAATGGTTTTCTAGAAAAGCAAGATGCCATATTATCTGGCTACATTGGTAATGTTGATATTGCTAAAGTCATAGCAAATACAGTCATTTTACTTAAAGAAAAAAAACAAGCTAGCCTATACTGCTGTGACCCTGTATTTGGTGACAAATATGATGAAGATGAAACAGGGCATATTTTTGCATCAAATGACCATCCTAAAATCTTCTTAAAACACCTATTACCACTAGCTGATATAGTCACACCTAACCTATTTGAGCTAAGTGTACTAAGTGATACGACAATAAACAGTTATAGTGATATAGTCAAAGCATGCCAAAAACTAATTTCAATAACAAAAAATAAAAAACAAATAATAATTACCACTAGTGTTTCTTTTGATAAAAATAAAACTGGTATAGCGATATATCAAAACGACAACTTCTCATATATAGAATCCGCTAAATATAAAGTCCAACCTAAAGTTAGTGGCTCAGGTGATATCACAGCAGCGATGTTTTTAAGCTATCTTCTAAAAGGCAAAACACTAGATGAAGCTCTAAACTTAGTTACCAAGTGCTTAGATGGTATCTTCAGGGTTACACACGAATTAAACACTGATGAACTAGCCTTAATACAAGCACAGGAGTACATCAAATAATGGATCGTTATAGCAAAATCACAGATGTTCATCGCTACAAAAGAGAAATCGTACTACTAAAAAGTCGACCTTGTGCTTATGGAAAATGTACATTTTGCGATTACATATTAGATAATTCAAAAAATATCGATGAAATCAACGCTATTAACCTTGATATTTTAAACAATATTACCGGAGAATTTGGTATTCTAGAAATAATAAATTCCGGCAATATATTTGAACTTCCTCAGGCAACTAAACAGCTTATCAAAGAGATAGTCAAAGAGAAAAATATCAGATTATTATTTGTTGAAGCGCACTGGATGTACAAAGACCATCTGCACAAAATCAAAGATCTTTTTGAGACTGATATTTTTATCAAAACAGGCTTAGAAAGTTTTGATAATCAATTTAGAGAAAAAGTCTTAAATAAAGGCTTCTTTCATAGCTCTCCAAAACAATTAAGTGAATTGTTTGATTCTGTTTGTCTTTTAATTGGTGTCAAAGGTCAATCAAAAGAAATAATAAAAAAAGATATTGAGATTGCTAAAAAACACTTCAATCACACAACTTTGAACCTATATGTAAACAACACAACATCAATAAAAGCAGATGAAGAGCTCAAAAAATGGTTCCTAGAAGAATACAAAGATCTTTTCAACGATCCTCAATTTGAAATACTTGTTAGTAATACTGATTTTGGAGTTGGTGACTGATACGGCTTTAGTTGATATCAAAATACGCTCAAATATGATATCTTTGTAGTATAAATATACATTTGGGGAAGATGTTGCCACACACTTTAAAACAAATTTCAGATACTCTGAAAGTAAAAATAATCAACGCACCTTCTGATGAAATCACTATTTCAGGACTTAATTACGCAGATTTAGCAAATGAAAATGATTTAACTCTGATAGATCAGCGTGAACATATCAAACTTTGGAAAAACTCAAAAGCTGCAGCTGCTATTGTCAGCGATAAGATCAGCACTGAGTTAGCAAAAATCAATGATAAGCCACTATTGGTAGTGAATAACGCAGATTTAGCAATGGCTAAAATATTAGAGCTTTTTTCTGTACCATACCCTGAACAAAATGGCATTCATGAAAAGGCTGTTATTGACCCAACAGCAAAAATCGGCAAAAATGTCTCAATCGGTCCAGGAGCATACATCGGTAAAAATGTTGAGATTGGAGATAATACAATAATCTACGCTAATGTATGTATTTATAACGATACAAAGATTGGTACTAACTGCATTATATGGCCTAGTGTTACAATTCGAGATAGAACAGTCATAGGACACTTCTGTAGACTATATTCTAACTGCTCTATAGGCACAGATGGGTTTGGCTACAGACCTTCTGAAGATGGTAGAAGCATTGTCAGAATTCCGCATATCGGTAATGTTGTGATTGGCAGTTTTGTAGATATCGGTTCAAACACTTGTATTGACAACGCTAAATATGGATCAACAATAATTGGTGATTATGCAAAAATTGATAACTTAGTCCAGATAGGTCACAATGTCATTATTGGTAAAGGCTGTATGATATGTGGACAAGCTGGTATCAGTGGCTCTGTAGTGGTTGGCGATGGAGTAGTTATTGCTGGTAATGCTGGTATCAAAGACCATACTAAGATTGGTAGTGGTGCTCGTATCGGTGGCAAAGCTGGTGTAATGTGGGATGTCCCTGCTGGCGAGAATCATATGGGATACCCAGCTTACAAAGATACTGAGTTAGCAAAGCAATGGATTGCTATCAGAAAACTTCCAGAAACTATGAAAAAACTCAAAGCGCTAGCAAAAAGTCTAAAAATCGATCTATAAAGATTATTATCTAATTTTTTACTCATTTAAATTTCTAATATCATAAATAAGAATTTCTGATATCCAATTTAATTATTAGCTAGATTGTATTCTGAAAGTTTTAAATAGTTGAAAGAGAGTTCCAAATATAGTTTATTAGGTTTTGACGAAACTAAAATAAACGATAAGGAACTAAAAAATGCCAAAGCACTTAACTCTTTCAAATAGATATTGCATAGAAGAATTACTTAAATTAGGATACCAAACATCTCAAATAGCCAATAAAATTGGCTATAGTGAAAGAGCTATAAAAAAGGAACTTAATCGCACTAGTATAAATAGTGACTATAATGCTGAGATAG
>NZ_WBSX01000058.1 GCF_009823375.1 Francisella noatunensis subsp. noatunensis
GTGCTATTGTAACAATGGTCGATAGAGCTAGCAGATTTACTATTTTAGCCAAGTCTATAGATAGAACAGCTAATTCAATCAATAGAATATTGTACAAAGTATCTAATGGTCATAAAATATTAACAGCTACATTTGATAATGGTAAAGAGTTTGCTAAACATAAGAAGCTAACTAGCAAGACTGGCATCAAAGTATTCTTTGCTGATCCATAGCTATTTTGAAAAATAAATTTTGCTTACTATAAAGATTATAAAAATGTCTTCAAAAATGCTGATCTAGATGGATGCTTAAGCTTTCTAAGAGCTTTTGCTTCAATCTGTCTAATACGTTCTCTAGTAACATTAAACTGCTTACCAACTTCTTCTAAAGTATGATCTGTGTTCATACCAATACCAAAGCGCATCATCAATACCTTTGCTTCTCTCTCAGTTAAACCAGTATCAATAAGCTCCTTAATTGCTTCTCTTAAGTTCTCTAAATTTGCGGCCTCTATTGGAGAATAATTATTTTTATCTTCAATAAAATCACCAACTGTAGAGTCTTCATCATCACCAATTGGGCTTTCCATAGAAATTGGAGTATGAGATATATTAAGAATTTTCTTAAGCTTATCCTTAGTCATATTAGGAGTATACTCAATAATCTCTTCTTCCGTAGCCTCACGACCTTTTTCTTGAAGAATTTGACGCTTAATTCTATTAACCTTATTTATAGTTTCAATCATATGTACTGGTACACGAATCGTTCTTGCTTGATCCGCGATTGATCGAGTAATAGCCTGACGAATCCACCAAGTTGCATAAGTTGAAAACTTAAAACCTTTACGATAATCGAATTTATCTACAGCTTTCATCAATCCGATATTACCTTCTTGAATAATATCTAAGAAATGTAATCCTCTATTAGTATATTTTTTAGCCTCAGAAACAACTAGTCTCAAATTTGCTTCAATCATTTCCTTTTTAGCTTGAGTAATTTTTGCTTCACTCTTAGAAATTTCAACATTAACTTTCTTAAGCTCTTCAATTTTTATCATCATCAAATTCTGAAATTGATTAATTTGCTTTGTCAAGTTATGAATTTCTTTGACAGTATTATCTGTAAATTTATATTTTTTAGTCAAAGATGGTAGCCACTCAATAGAGCCTATTTCATACACTTTTATAAACTCTTGGCGAGGAGTCTTTGACCTTTCCACACATAATCTAAGAATTTTTCGCTCAAACTCCTTAACCCTTGCATAAGGAAGCCTAATATAGTCAACTAATTTCTGTAAGTGAGATGTAGATAACCTCAAACACTCAAATTCTTTAACTATTTTACTATAAAGTTTCTTATTTGGCTTTTCTTGATATTCTTCAAACATTTTCTCAAGATTTACAAAAAAATCATATGCTCTTTGAGTATCAATCTTTTCATCATGATCATCTTCTGCAACTTTTTCTTCAGTTACTTGCTCATCGCTAAATCCAGCCATAATTTCATTAAAGCGGATATACTTAGCAACAGGCTCATCTTCGATATCTTGAGAAGTCATATAGTCAACAGCCTTCTCTCCTAACTCACGAAAACGTTCAATATATGTCTTAACAACTATTGGATAACTCAAAATAGTGCTAAAAACCTCAGTAGTGCCCTCTTCAATTCTAATAGCAATATCAGTCTCACCTTTTTTATCTAAAAGGTCGACTACTCCCATTTCACGCATGTACATACGAATGGGATCAGATGTTTTACCCTTTAAATCATCTAAGTTAGCTTCACTTACTTTTCTTTCATCATCATCTTCATCTGATTCAGGAGTTCTATCATATACATCAATACCTGCATCTATAAGGATAGCTTCAATTTCCTCATATTTTTTTGGATCTTCTGATAAATCTCCTGGCAATGCATCTAAAATATCTGCTCTGGTCAAATAACCTCTTTCTTTACCATCAACCATAAGATCTTTCAGATCAGAAAATAAATCTTCTCTTGTCATCTACTCATACTCCAATAGATTTTTTTATATTTTATTACTTAATTTTGCTACTAAATACTTACGTTCCATCTCTTGAACATCTGTTCTAAAAGGTAAAGACCCTAAATAATTAAGCTGTTCTTTTACACTATTAGCTTCAATTCTCTTCAAATCTTTTAAGATCTGATCACAATATTGCTCGCCATCAGATTTTTTTCTAGCTTTACTAATGCCTTGACTTAATAACTCAAAAAAATACTCTCTATAGTCAGGATAGTCCTCTGCCAACAGCTGTATTAATATTACAGCTTCTATTTCGTTAGATGAGTCTTCTTTAAGAATTTTCAAGCTTTTAACAAGAATATCAAGATTTTTTGAAGTAGCAAATATTTCAAAGTCATTTTCTTTTAATAGCATACGAAAATCAGCAATATTGACAAAAATTTCAGCTAATATCACTTCCTCAAGCAATATACTTTTTGAGAGTCTTTTTTGTCTATATTTATAATTATCAATATCTAAATTAACTATATTAGACTTCTGCTTTCCTAATTTGAGTATTTTTTTTATTTGATTAGTATTAATATTTATTTTCTCAGCAACTGTTGAAATGAGACTCTCTGTATAAATGTTTTTATCAATATCTATCAAAAATTCTTTTAAGTTTTCTACTATTTCTGATTTGCATTCAGCTTTAGAAACATCTTTATTATTTATAATGTAGTTTATTATAAAATCTAAAACAAACTGAGACTTCTTTAATGAATTAGTGAAATTGTCTAATCCATATTCTTTAATATAATCATCTGGATCTTTACCATGTTCTAAGGTAAGTATCCTAAGCTTTTTATTTCCATCTAAAATAGGAAGAATTATTTTAATAGTTCTAACAACTGCTTTTTGACCAGCACTATCTCCATCGAAACATAAAACAATAGAATTACTTTCACGAAATAATATTTTTGCATGATTCTGAGAGAAAGCCGTTCCTAATGTAGCCACAGCAGAATAGAAGCCATATTTTGCTAAGCCAATAACATCCATATATCCTTCTACAACAATAAGACTTTGATTTGCCAAGTCAGGATATTGTTTTTTCTTTTCTCTATATTCATAAAGCCCGTATAAAATATTATTTTTCTGAAAAACTATAGTCTCAGGAGAATTTATATATTTAACACCATCTGAATCATGTATTACTCTGCCCCCATAGCCAATTACATTACCTTGAATATTTCTAATTGGGAACATTATTCTATTACGAAAGCGATCATAAACATTCCCTTTATCATTTTTTATTGCAAGTCCTGTATCAATTAATATATCTTCTGATACATTTACGGATTTAGCTAATTGAGTAACATTATTCCAACCTTCTGAGGAGTATCCAATACCAAAAACTTTAGCTAAATCACTATCAATTCCTCTTTTTTTAAGGTAGCCAACAGCCTTTTCCTTTGAAGCGGAATTACCAAGATTCCAACGGTAATATTTTTGGGCAATTGTTAAAAAGCCAATACACTTGTTAAATAGCTGTTCTTTATGTAAATCTTCCTGAGAATAATTTTCATACTCAACTGGTTTGCCTACAATTTCAGCAAGAGTTTTAACAGCCTCAACGAAATCTAAATTATTAATTTTCTTTACAAAGGTTAAGGCATCACCAGACTCATGACAACCAAAGCAATGAAATAACCTCTTTTGTGAATTAACAAAGAATGAAGGTGTTTTCTCATTATGAAACGGGCAACAAGCTTTATAATTTTTTCCAGATTTAGTTAGATTAACATATCTAGACACGACATCAGCAATATCAACATTTGCAACAAGCTCTTTTATAAAGTTATTAGAAATCTTTTTTGCCATACTGATTAAATCTAGAACTTAAGCTAAGCTTGATTTTACTATAGCACTAACTTTACTCATATCTGTTCTACCAGCAAGCTCTTTCTTAACACTTGCCATTATCTTACCCATCTCTTTCATAGATGTAGCACCCACAGATTCTATTGCTTTTTGAACTATAGTTACAACTTCTTCATCACTTAGTTGTTTAGGCATATATTTAGTTAAGATCTCAATTTCTTTTTTCTCACCTTCTGCAAGCTCGGCTCTATCGGCTTGCATATATTGAGTAAAAGAATCTTGTCTTTGCTTAATCATTTTTGTTATTACGGCTATAGCAACTTCATCTGTTATCTCAACCTTCTCATCAATTTGCTTTTGCTTAATAGCAGACATAGCCATACGAATAGTAGCTAATCTATTTTTATCTTTATTTTTCATTGACTCTTTCATATCAAGAGTCAATTGATCAAAAATCTGTGACATTTTAAAAAAGAATTCCTAGTGAAAGGGAGAGTTAAACTCTCAACGGTGAATTAAATGATTTACTACCTTCTAGTGATTATATTGCTTTTGTAAGCTCTTTTAACCGCGGCAGCTTTCTTTCTTTTACGTGCCCAAGTTGGCTTTTCAAAGTACTCTCTACGACGTAGTTCAGATACTATTCCAGCCTTCTCACAAGATCTTTTGAATCTTCTAAGAGCAACATCAAAAGGTTCTCTTTCTTTAATTCTAACGCTTGGCATACCCTCTCACCTCACTTAAATGCCAGTTTAATAAATCCAACAAACCAGAACTTTATAAGTCCTGTAACAAAATTATAGGCTACAATTGTATCACATAACATTATAAATGCAAGATACCTTATAACAAATGACTTAGACATAAAACCTTACCTACTATTGTATCGTATCCTACTATATTTATATTTTATAAAATGCTATTATCCCAAGTTAAGAATTTTAGAAACTTACAACACAGGTTTATCGCTTTGAGAAAAGGAAGTAAGCTCCTAGTAGCTCTATCTATATTTATAATTAGTTTAAATGCTTCTTACGCATCTACCCAAAGTGAAATTCAGTCTTTAGTAAAAAAATATAATTTAACAGATGCCAAAATTGCTATAGCTACTCAAAGAACTATGACAGGCAATGATTTATATTCTTATTCTCAAAATAGGTCTATGAAACCGGCAAGTAATAATAAGGTATTCACTATTGTCTCTGGATTACTCTCAATTCCTGATGATTTTAGATTTACTACTACAATTTTATATCCATCCAATAGAGTAAATAATCATGTTCTGCATGGAGATATGTATATTAAATTTACTGGTAATCCAGCACTTATGGGAGGACAGTTAAGCTCACTAATCAAAAAAATTAAAACAGAAAAGGGAATATCCAAAATAACCGAAGATGTGTATCTTGTTGGAGTATTCTCAGATCCTTATACTCCAGAAGGTTGGTCAAAAGAAGATAGTACATTATGTTATGGTACCCCAGCTTCTAGTTTTACATTAAATAGAAATTGCACAGTTATAAAATTGGTTAAAAACCCAAATAGCATGACAACTAGAGTTGTTGAATTAAGTAATGCTAGCAATATTGGTATAAAAAATTCAGCAACATACACTAGTGCCTCAGAAGCAACCATAATATCAATGAATGATAATAATGTCTTATATATCAGTAGCTACTTATCAAGGACTGCTGAAAAAATGTTTAAACTTGCAATTAAGAATCCTGCTCTTAAAACAGTCGATACAGTTAACGACTTCTTAAGTTCAAATGGGATAAAACATGGCAATGTAATTACTACTAGTAACATCCCAGCTGGTTATGATACACAACTAGTCACCAAATCAGCAACTATAGGTCATTTTTTTGATCAAGCACTTAAGCATTCTGATAATTTGTATGCAGAGACTATACTAAATACAATTGGCTTAAAAGAAAAAGGAATTGGCTCAACTAAAGCAGGTACAGAAGCTGTCCAAAGTATATTATATAAAAAATTAGGCTTAGATACCTCTGCTTTGACTATGTATGATGGGTCTGGGCTATCACATCTTGATAGAGTTACACCAGAATTTATGGTGGATTTTTTGACCAAAACTTACAATAGTGAAGTTGGTAAACAGTTCTATAACTACCTTCCAGCATCTGGAATAAGTGGTACAATATCATACAGAATGGGTGGTAAATTACTAGGTAGAGTTCATGCAAAAACAGGTACTTTATCAGGAGTATCAACACTATCTGGATATGTCTTAACAGCTAAGAACCATCGTATATCATTTTCTATTATGCTCAATGATCTTAAACACTCTGATCGTTATAATGCACGTAGATTCCAAGATAAAGTTGTAGATGTTTTTTATAGGAATTTATAATGAAAAAAATACTTAAACTATTATCATTAACAATAGCCATAGTGATATTAGGATCATGTTCAACGGAGCCTCCAAAAAATATCAATAATGCTTGTAGCATAATTCATCAATATCCAGACTGGTATTATGATATGATCGATTCTTATGACCGCTGGGGAATACCTCTGAATATACAGATGGCATTTGTACGACAGGAATCATCTTTTAGAGCTGATGCTCAACCTTCTATGCAATATTATTTTGGATTTATTCCAAAAGGCAGAGCATCAAGCGCTTATGGTTATGCACAGGCTCTAGATGGCACATGGGATCACTATAAAAAAGAAACTAAACAATCTTTTGTCTCAAGATCTGATTATGCTGATGCTGTAGATTTTATAGGTTGGTATTTAAACAATGTTCATAACAAAACAGGTATAAGCAAATCAAATGCTTATGACCTATATCTTGCATATCATGAGGGTATTGGTAGATATAAAAGAGGTAGTCACAGAAATAATTCGTTTTTAAAGAACTATGCACGTAAAACTGCAGATGTTGCTCAAAAATATGCTGTACAACTACAAAATTGTGAAGTCCCTCGAAAACATCTACTTTCTTATATTTTCTAAAGGTAAATAATGAAATCAAATATATTTAAACATATTGTTAATATTCGTTTTGCTGACGCTGATAAATATGGGCATGTAAATAACAGTACCTACTTTAATTATTTTGAAGAAGCCCGTACAACGTGGGCTTATCAAAATACTGGGCTAATGTCTTGGGCCACACAAAACTCAATCCAACTAGTAATTACCGAACAAACTTGTAAATATATACTACCGTTGTTACACCCCAATAAAATTGAGGTAACACAATATATAGCAAAAATTGGTGCTGCAAGTCTTGAGTTTGAGTATGAAATACGTCTAGTAGGTGATGAACAAGTTATTACAAAAGCAAGTGCAAAACTTGCTTGTTACAATCCAAAAACACATAGGTTACAAAAAATACCTAATGAACTAAAAAAAATGATTTTAGAAAAAAATGACTGAAATAAATAAACAATCTTTAAAAAAATTAGAAAAACAAATTCTAAGAAAAACTGCTCAAGCTATAAATCAATATAACATGATTGAAGATGGCAATAAAATAATGGTTTGCCTGTCTGGAGGTAAAGACTCATATTGTCTACTTGAGATGCTACTTCTTCTTCAACAAAAAGCCCCTATAAAATTTGATATTGTAGCTGTGAATCTAGATCAAAAACAACCAGGTTTTCCTGAAGAAGTTTTACCTAATTATCTTAAAACTAAAAATATCGAATTTCATATTATTGAAAGAGATACTTATAGTGTTGTCAAAAGAGTGATACCTGATGGTAAAACAACATGTGGACTATGCTCGAGAATGAGACGTGGTATTCTATACGATTTTGCTGAGGAAAATAATATTACCAAAATTGCTTTAGGGCACCATCGTGATGATATTATAGAGACATTTTTTTTAAATCTCTTTTATAATGGTTCTATCAAGGCGATGCCCGCAAAGCTATTAAGCGATGATAAACGTAATATTGTAATTCGTCCTCTTGCTTTCGTGAGTGAAAAAGAAACATTAGAATACTCTCAATTAAAGAACTTCCCGATAATACCTTGTAATCTATGTGGTTCACAAGATAATTTGCAAAGAGTATTCATAAAAGATATGTTTAACAGATGGGAGAGTAATAATCCTGAAAGAAAGAATGTTATATTCAAAGCTCTATCAAATATTTCTCCATCTCAAATGTTAGATAAAGAGCTTTTTGATTTTTTTAATATCACCAAAAATGATATTCAAAGATAAATAAGGAGATAAGATGAAACTAAAAAAAATAGTAGCAATAATGTCATGCACTGTTCTAGGACTAACAATAAGCTCATGCTCTACCAAAGAAACAACTAACGATGCTAAAACTCAAACTATAGCTAATACTACAGCTAGTCGAAGTACTACAACACAAGCACAAACAAACGATTCAGCTGTTAATAACAGTTTAAAAATGGGCTCTGATGCTAGTTACGTAGTCGGATATCAAGTTGGGTCTGGAATCGCTAGACAAGATTTTGGACTATATGACAAACAGACAATCGCAGGTTTTGCTGATGCTATCAATGGTGATAAGCCTAGAATTTCTGAAAGTCAGATTAGAAGAAATATGGAAACTCTAAAAGATAGGATGATTAAAAAGCAGTTAGATATAGCTAAGCTAAATAAAGTTAAATCAGATGAATTCATGTCACAAATTGCTAAAATGGATAATACTGTTGAAGTAAATGACGGTGTTTACTATCAAATGATTAAACAAGGTGATGGTAAAAAAGCTTCTATAGATAGCACAGTAACTATTGCTTATAAAGGGACTACTCCTGTAATAGCGTATGAAGATGATAAATCTAAGCTTAATGATGTAAAAGAAGCTAAACTTATCGGACCAAGCTTTGATTCGAGTGAGAGTGCTACTTTCCCTCTTAGAAATCTGATAGAATGTTGGAAGGATGCAATCCCTAAAATACCTAATGGCTCTACATTTATACTATACTGTGCTCCAAATAAAGCATATGGTACTAGAGCTCCTGCTACAATAGGGCCTAACCAAGCATTAGCTTTTGAAATTACACTTAAAGATTTTAAATAATTAAATATATTCTAGTTTTTTCTTTTCACAGCTAAATCACATAATAATATCATAGCTTGTTTATATTCTGATTCTGGTAAGAAATCTATTGATTCTTTTGCTCTATCAGCATATTGACATGCAACTTGATAAGAGTATTCCACTGCACCACTACTTTTAACAATATTGATAATTTCATTTATGTCATATTGCCCTTTTTCAATGGTATCTTTTATTTTCTTTTGTTCAACACTTGAGGTATTTGCTAGTGCATAAATTGTTGGTAGCGTCATTTTGCCTTCATTAAGATCATCACCAATATTTTTACCAAGACTTTCTGCATCGGAAACATAATCTAATACATCATCAGCTATCTGAAATGCATTTCCTAAGTAAACACCATAGTTTTTAATACTATTTTGAAATTTACTATAGATATGTTTATCAAGACTAATTACTCCGGCTAACTCACATGCTGCTTCAAATAGTTTAGCAGTTTTACAATATATCACATTAGTATAATCTTCCTCTGACAACTCAATATTTCTAGCGTTTAATAATTGAAGTACTTCACCTTCAGATATTTTATTAGTAGCATCAGCTAATATTTGCATAATTTGCATATTATCTAAACTCACCATCATTTGAAAAGCCCTAGAGTACAAAAAATCTCCAGTTAGTACACTCGCAGCATTACCAAAAACATTATTAGCTGTCTCTTTGCCTCGACGTAAGTGTGAGTCATCAACTACATCATCATGTAATAGAGTTGCTGTATGAATAAACTCTATAATTGCAGCACATGCTAGATGATCATTACCAGTATAATTTAAAGCTCTAGAAAATAGCATTACTAACAAAGGTCTAAGTCTTTTGCCGCCACTATTTATGATATAGTGACTAATTTGATTAATAAGAACCACTTTTGATGAAAGTGAATTAATTATAAATTGATTATTATTTTCAATATCTTGTTTAATCAAGTTTTGAATATCTTTTAAGCTTTGCATTTTATTTATAATTTTTAAGACTTTTGGTTAGTTAGACTTAAGAATAAAGTAGCAGAATATATTTATCAACCATATTTACTTGATATTATCTAGTTGTCATCATCTCTTGAGATTCTAAAATGTTTTAATATCTCTTTATCTTCTGAGGTTAAAGACTTATCTTTACTATTAGCACCATCATTAAAACCTTTAATAAACTCTTCACAATTTGGTTTGTTTATGGCAACCATTTTTTTTAATTTTGATTTGTATTGAGTTGCAATAATCATTCCGACTTCATAGGAGTCTTTATCGGAGATTTTATTTATATCAGGTTTATGATCTAAAATAGTATCATCAAACCCCAAGATAAAGTCTTTCTTAATAATTTCTTGATTCATAGCATTAAAGCTTTTATGTGAAGCTTTACCCAGTGCATCACCAATTGAATAAGCTGTATATGTTTCTGAGGTATTATCCAGTGCAAATACTAAAGAGCAAGCACTTAAAGCTAATATACACACCAAAGATTTAATAATTTTTTTCATACTTCAACTTTCTCTAAAAACACTAGTCACTAATTTTAACATAAAACACGTGGTGTTCTATAACTCTAGTTTATAGAAGTATTTAATATTTGCTTTGAAAGCATTCCCTTATAATAGAAATATTGAATAATTTGTATAGATACCAAAATAAATAGACAACTAGAGACTATTATTGATACCATAGGCCAGCCTAAAAATATAGCACTATTTATATCACACATAAGACTAAGCACTGAAAGTCCTAAGTAGAAAATACTAAACCCTTCAGCTTGCTTTTGTCGAAAATTCTTATATATCTGAGGTATCCAATATACATTATATATAACACCACTAATTGACCCACTCCATAATAAAGTCTGTTCGGTTAGAGTTATGAATTTAGATATGCTAGATTGTATTCTGAAAGTTTTAAATAGTTGAAAGAGAGTTCCAAATATAGTTTATTAGGTTTTGACGAAACTAAAATAAACGATAAGGAACTAAAAAATGCCAAAGCACTTAACTCTTTCAAATAGATATTG
>NZ_WBSX01000059.1 GCF_009823375.1 Francisella noatunensis subsp. noatunensis
CTATCTCAGCATTATAGTCACTATTTATACTAGTGCGATTAAGTTCCTTTTTTATAGCTCTTTCACTATAGCCAATTTTATTGGCTATTTGAGATGTTTGGTATCCTAATTTAAGTAATTCTTCTATGCAATATCTATTTGAAAGAGTTAAGTGCTTTGGCATTTTTTAGTTCCTTATCGTTTATTTTAGTTTCGTCAAAACCTAATAAACTATATTTGGAACTCTCTTTCAACTATTTAAAACTTTCAGAATACAATCTAGCCACTATAATATAATTCGCAATAGCAAAATTCATAAAGATTATGTTCCTGTTGATCAAAGTTTTTTATCAATAGGAACTAAAGCGCTATTCACTTTAACTACATCTCAAGGTGTAGGTGATTTGTTCAGAATATATTACCTAAGTATGAAAGATGGTTTTAAATATAATTTCACATACATCCCATATAGTTACAATCCGATATCACAAGAACCATTTGATAATCTAGAAATGAATCAGTTATACGAATTAGGCTATAAAATGGGTAAAAGTCAAGACTATTGGAAACACTCTCCTGCCAATATAACTTTTTAATATCTATTAAAAATAATTATAATCACTAAAAATATCTCATATCAATAATGTTTTAAGACATTTATCTAATTGTGATAAATGATATAATTAGCCTCATAAATTTGAAAATACTAATAAAATATGAAAATATATCTTTACCATCATTGCCCGTATTGTATAAAAGTTAGACTAGTGGCAGATCTAAGCAAATTAGACTATGAGATGATAATCTTAGCAAATGATGATGAAAAATCTCATATAGACAGAATTGGTTCTAAGCAGGTTCCTTTCTTAGATAAAGATGACGGAACATTTATAAAAGAAAGTGATGAAATCTGTAAGTTTATAGCAAAAACTCAAAATTTTGAGATAGCAGAATCAACGATTGATAATTATGCCAAAGAGTCTGTTGCTAAACTAGCTGAGCATTATCGTAGAATAGTATATCCTCGTATTCCTCATCATCCTCGTAATGAATGTGATTTCCCAACACAAAGTGCTAAAGATTATTTTATAAATAAAAAATCTCAATATATTGGTGATTTTGATGCTCTGCTTAGAAATCCTCCCTACGACTCAATTATAGCGATAAATAAAATTCTTAGAGAAATAGCTCCCTTTGTTAAAACTCCTTTCATCAATGGTGATAACTTCTCTTGGGATGATATAAATATTTTTCCAGTATTTTTTATACTGACTATGGCCAGGGATTTGCTTGAGATTCCTGATAATATTAGCAATTACATAAAAAATATCGAAAACAAAACAAATATAGAACTATATTAAGATGATTATATCCATAGAAGCAATTGATAAAATACTACCACAGACACAATGCCAAAAATGTACTTATGATGACTGTTATAGTTATGCTAAAGCTATTACAAATGGTAAAAAACACAACAAGTGTATAACTGGTGGAGAAAAGACTTTAAAAGAATTATCAAAACTTTTAAATAAACCTGAAATACCACTAGATAGCTCACTTGGAGAATACAAACCTCGTGCTGTAGCAAAGATTGATGAATCAATGTGTATTGGTTGTGAGAAGTGCTTACTTGCATGCCCAGTTGATGCTATTGTAGGTTCAAAAAAACTGATGCACACTATAATTGAGTCAGAATGTACTGGTTGTGAACTTTGTATTGAACCATGTCCGATGGATTGTATATCTCTAGTTGATTTAGCTACAGATATGCAACCTAGTAATCTAGATGAGAAGCAATATACTCAACAAAGAAATCATTACCGAGATAGATATGAATATCATAAGTATAGAGTAAATCAAACAAAAGCTAAGCAAAGAGCCGTTTATAAAAATATTGCTACTGCTCAAGAAATAGATAAAAAAGCTTATATTGCTGCTTCATTAGCAAAATATAAAAATAAAAAAAAGTCTACACCAAATAATGAATAGACAGAAGAGAATCCAAATTTTTGAAACTTGGAAAAAAAATGACCCTCATCCGACGACTGAGCTTGAATATAACTCTAACTTTGAACTATTGATTGCAGTTATTTTATCAGCTCAAGCCACTGATGTCAGTGTGAATAGGGCTACTCAAATTTTATATAAAATTGCCAATACTCCTGAAGCAATATATGATCTTGGAGAACAAAAGTTAGCCCAATATATTAAATCTATTGGGTTATATAAAACTAAAGCAAAAAATGTGATCGTAACATGTAAATATTTAATCGAAAAATTTGATAGCCAAGTGCCTGATAACTTTGATGATCTAATATCTCTAGCGGGTGTCGGTAGAAAAACTGCAAATGTAGTTCTTAACACAGCATTTAATCAACCAACTATGGCGGTTGATACTCATATTTTTAGACTTGCTAATCGTATACCATTAGCAAAAGGTAAAAATGTCAATGAAGTTGAAAAAAAACTCTTACGTGTAATTCCTAAAGAGTATCTTCAAGATGCACATCACTGGATAATACTACATGGTAGATATATATGCACAGCTCAAAAACCTAAATGTCGTAATTGTATAATTTTTCAGTACTGTGAATTTAAAGATAAGGAAAAATATTTATGATTTTCTCTCATGATAGATATCAGCTTCGCAAACTTTTTATAGATAGCTGGAATAAGTTTCTAAATAAACAACCACTAACAGCTATTGAAGAACAAATATCTAGAATTATAGAGTTACACCCTGAATATCATAAGCAAATTACTATTGAAAACATTGATAAAGATTATTCGCCTGAGATGGGACAAATAAATCCTTTTTTGCATATTGGCCTTCATTTAGCAATTATTGAACAAGTACAAACTAATCGCCCTATCGGGATAAATACCACGTATCATCAGCTACTTAGTAAATATAACAATGATGAGCATAAAGTACATCATCTTATGATAGACTATCTAGCAGAGGAAATGTGGCTATCACAGAAATATAATACTCTACCAGATGAGCAAAATTATTTAACAAAATTACAAGAGTTAGTGCTTAGATAATGAGAAATATTAAAAAAATATCTAAAGTAAACATTCATTTTAATCAACCCAAAGGCCTGCATATTATAGCATTTATGACATTTTGCATATGTTTATGTATCGAACCTTTTATGACTATTTTAAATAGTTACGGTGATATTGACTTATTTTATAATAGAAATGACTATCTCTTTGTAATCTTTTTTGCTGGAATTTTTGGTTGTATCAGTAATTATCTCTTTGGTTCAACCAAATCAATAGTTCATGGGCTACAACTCATAATCATCGCAATGATTCTGTCATTTATACATAATATCATATTATTTAGTTGCTCGGTATTATGGATTGGAGTAGCAATTGTTATTGTTAATCTTCTATTCAACTTAAGTGCTTTTTATCTAAAAACTGATTTACGTAGAATTTATGGTTTTATAGGTGTCTACTCTAGTGCTTTACTTGGTATTGCGATAGGGATTATATCTTATATTACAATCTTTAAAGATATGTATAATTTTAAAATATTTTATCTATTTATAACTATGTTTTTATTAGTTTTTTTCTTAAAAAATAGCTATAAACTAAACACTTCTCTAACTAATCAGACTGAACGATTTAATATCAGCTTTTATGGGGTATTATTAATTTTCTTTATATTTTCATTTATTTTATTCTATTTGCTACAGAATCTTAATGTCTTTAGTAGTCTAAATTTGGTTATCTTACCACTATCTTTGATTTATCTGCATATTCTTACTATTTCAAACAATAAAGAAAGTGGTATAAACCTTCTAAAATATGTGTATTTTAGCTCAGGTCTTCTCGCAGTAAATAAAATCTTTTATCTTAGCTTTCTTAGATATGAAAATATTATGAATCCAAAATATCTCAATTCTCCATTAAGTACATCACTATTTCTACTAGCTGGGTATTTTATATGTATAATCATATATTTCGGATGGAGATTCAAACTAATAACATTACGTATAGAATCAATTACCAAATCTCATATCATAAAAACTATGCTATATATAGAAACTTTTAGAGTTTTTATTTTAATGATAGCTATTTTTACCAACAATGTTCTTTTTTGTAATTTAGCATTGATTTTTGCCACCATATTAGCTTTAGTTTTAAATATTTTTATTGTCCCGATATATTTATCACTTGGTAAGATACTTGCTGGCGGTAGAAATGAAGTTATCACAACTAGCTTATTGTATCTAATATTTTCTTCTTTAATATTTGTCTCTTTCTTATATGATATCTCTATTAGTTTATAAATAATTTTCTTGTAATTTTAACTTCTTACCCCATATTTAAGAATATACAATTATGCTATAATCTTAGCTGATATGAATTTTATTCATATATAAAACATTTAAAAAAGGAGAAAAAATGAATAACTTTGAAAACAATACTCGTGTAATAGATTCTCTATCACAAGAGTCTGCACTAAGAGCTAACAAAGTTCTTAGAAATACATACTGGTTACTGTCAATGACATTACTATTTAGTGCTTTGATGGCATTTGTTGCTATGAGCTCAGGTGCTGCGGTGTTGAACCCTATACTAATGCTTGTAGTTTATATTGGCCTACTATTTGGTATTAATGCTACTAAAAACTCGCCTATGGGAATAGTTTTAACATTTGCACTGACTGGACTTTTAGGCTACTCGCTAGGACCAATATTAAATCATTACATCCAAGCATTTTCAAATGGTGCTGAGCTTATAATGATGGCTTTTGGTACTACAGGTCTAATTTTCTTAGGCCTATCTGTAGTTGCTATGAGCCCTGCTAGAAACTTTAATAGAGTGGGAACATTCTGTGCTATAGGCGCTATTGTTGCAATAGTTGCTCTAGTGCTTAATATCTTCTTACAAATACCAGCTTTAGGCTTCGTGATTTCATTAGTGTTTGCATTTATCTCTGGTGGATTTATCTTATGGCAAACAAATGCTATCGTAAGAGGTGAGGAAACTAACTATATCTTAGCAACTGTTAACATATATGTTTCTCTATTTAATATCTTCGTAACTCTATTACAAATCTTTGGTGCTGTAGCTGGCGATAGAGACTAATTTATATTATTATTTATTCTAATAATTTCTAATCTACTAAATTTTAATGCTCAACAATCAAATATCTGCAAAAGATACTATTGTGTCTAATGCTTATGGTTCTTCTTTTAGCATTTTGTTTAACGAATATCTTAAACAAAATTGCGACTTTAATCTAATAGTTGCTGAAGACTCTCAACAAGCACATAGAGTTTATGATGAATTAAAGTATCTAAATAAAGACTCAAAAATAGAAGTATTCTATTTTCCTAACTTAGAAATACTACCTTATGATAGATTTTCTGCAGCAATAGACATTATCTCAAGAAGACAAGAAATATTGCATAAACTTACACAAAATCCTAAAAATACTCTAGTAATAACAAGTATTTCAAATACATTAAGAAAACTTCCACCTGCCAAGTTTATCAAAGAACATAGTTTCATACTTAAGACAGGCGATAGCTTAGATATAACTAAACAAAAAGTATTACTAACCGAAGCTGGATATACTTTAGTAAACAATGTTTTTGAAAAAGGTGAATTTAGTATCCGTGGCAGTATTATTGATATTTTCCCAGTTGGATCAAAAGTAGCTTTTAGAATTGATCTTTTCGATGATGAAGTTGATACAATCAAAGAGTTAGATACAAAAACTCAACGCTCTGGCAAAGAAATAAAATCTATAAATATTATGCCTTCACATGAGCTGATTTATAATTCACAAAATACTTCTTTAGCATTAGAAAAACTCAAGATACTATGTGGTGAACAATCGCAAAATTCAACTATTGCGACATATATAAAAAATAATGAATACTTTAGTGGTATAGAGTTCTATTTACCATTATTTTATCCTGAACTTGTTAGTCTATTTGACTACTTACTAAAGTCTGCAAATATCCACCTTATTGACAATATTAGCAACTCAATTGAAGCATTCTCAGAAGAGGTTAAATATAGATATAACGAGTTAAAGCATGATATTGATAGACCTGTTTTACCATATCAAGAACTTTTTTATTCACAAAAAGAAGTCAAAGATCTGTATGAAAAACATCAACATATCAAATGGTTCCAACAACCAAAATCTAAGTCTAAAACTCTAAATATAGATCATCTAGAAAAAATCTCAGCAAATTATAAATTAGCTAATCCTTTTAGGGATTTACAAAAATTAATAGATAGCTCTAATTTTGATAAAGTTATATTTTCAACTGATTCGAATGGACGTGGTGAAATACTTTTAGAACATTTGAATAAGTTACAGTTAAATATAAGAATTGCAAAAAGTTTTGACGATGCTCTTAAAATCAAAGATAAATTTTGCTTAATCATCTCACCTTTTCAAGAAGGTGTAATAATTGATAAGAAAATCATATTAATTACTGAATCAGATCTTTTTCCTGAGCATATTCAAAACTCTTCTAAAATATCAGAACATGATCATCACCCTACTGTTGACCTTAAAGATCTGACAGATCTAAAACCCGGAATGCATGTAGTCCATATTGATCATGGTATTGGTAGATACGAAGGCTTAGAAAGTATTGAATTAAATGGTAAAAAAGATGAGTTTATACTTCTAAGATATGCAAATGATGCAAAAATTTATGTGCCAATCACTTCATTAAATCTAATTTCTATTTATAACTCCTCTATTACTGAAAAAATAGCATTAAATAAACTTGGTTCAGATAAATGGAAAAAGCAAAAAGAAAAGACTATCAAAAAGATTATCGATGTTGCTACAAATCTCTTAGAGATATATGCAAAAAGAGAAATACGACAAGGATTCAGCAATTCTTTAGATGAAGAAGAATATCTACGATTCTGTGCAGATTTTCCATATGAAGAGACTCCTGATCAACTCTTAGCGATAAATGATGTCTTCAAAGACATGATATCTACTAAGCCAATGGACAGACTTATTTGTGGTGATGTTGGTTTTGGAAAAACAGAAATTGCGATGCGAGCAGCATTTCTAGCAACTCAAAATCAAAAACAAGTAGCAATTTTAGTACCTACAACTATTTTAGCTCAACAACACTACAATAGTTTTAAAGACAGGTTTGCTAATACTGCTGTAAATATAGAGGTTATAACTCGTTCAAAAACAGCAAAAGCACAAGAAGAGCTTTTTGATAATCTCAAAAAAGGTACAGTTGATATAATAATTGGTACACATAAGCTTATATCCTCAAAAATTGACTTTAATAACTTGGGATTATTAATTATTGATGAGGAGCATCGCTTTGGTGTCGCGCAAAAAGAAAAATTAAAAGCCCTGAAAGCTGAAATAGATATTCTAATAATGTCAGCAACTCCTATTCCACGTAGTTTAAGTATGGCATTTTCAGCACTTCGCGATCTATCAATTATTGCATCTCCTCCTGCTAAACGTTTATCTGTAAAAACATTTGTTAAGGAATATGATAATAATATAATTCGTGAAGCTGTAAGTCGTGAAACCATTCGTGGTGGACAAATTTTCTATCTTTATAATAAAGTAGATACTATTCAAAAGAAAAAAGAAATTCTTCAAGAATTATTCCCTCGTTTGAGAATAGCTATTGCTCATGGTCAGATGAGTGAAAAAGAAATTCAAAAGATAATGTTTGACTTTAAGCATAATAAATATCATATATTACTTTGTACCACAATTATTGAAACGGGTATTGATATCCCAAATGCAAATACTTTAATTATCCAAGATGCTAATAATCTAGGTTTAGCACAATTACATCAACTAAGAGGCAGAGTTGGTCGTTCACACCATCAAGCTTACGCATATATGTTAGTTCCTAGTGAAGGTAGTATTACTAAAGATGCTATAAAAAGATTAGAGGCAATTGGTAGCACTGATTCACTTGGAGGTGGCTTCACACTCGCAAATCATGATTTAGAAATTCGTGGAGCTGGAGAGATTCTTGGACAAGAACAAAGTGGTAATATTGATGGTATAGGTCTAAATCTATATATGGATCTCTTAGATAAAACGATTGCTAATCTTAAAGCTGGCAAGGAGCTGAATATTGAAGATGTCATTAACTCAACTATTTGTGAAGTTGAACTTAATATCCCAACGCTAATTCCTGATTACTATATTAGTGATGTAAATACTAGATTAAATATTTATAAGCGAATTTCAAAAGCCGATCATAAAGAATTAGTAAATATAAAAATTGAACTTATTGATCGTTTTGGTAGGCTACCCGTTGAAGTGTTATATCTTTTAAAAGTTGCTCACATAAAAATTGATGCTATAAATTTAGGTATTGGACAAATAAAAATGTTTGCTACATCTGGTAAGATTAATTTTGCTAACACTACTAAATTTGAGCCTCAAAAGCTGATAAAGCTAATTCAAGCTCAGCCTACTGATTTTAGAATCACGAAAGAGCAAGATCTACTCATCACAAAAAATACTAAAACTGCTGAACAAAGAATAGAGTTTATAGAGAATTTTTTGAAGAATATAACCTAACAATAAAAGGATATATCTATTATAATTCTAAGTAAATTTATAAATTTTTATAGATAAATATTAGAGATGATAGTTTTATGATTTAATTACTTATTAGGACGAAGAGATCTAACTGTTTTACCAGCTTGCCATACTTCTTTTTGACTAAGTTCTTCAAGTTCTTTCTCAAGATCTTTACGGTAATCAGCATGACTGTTTTTATCAATAGTACGTTGTGCTTCATTACCATTTTTTACTTCATTATATAGCTCGGCAAACACACCTTTAGTAGCATCTCTAAATTTAGGAGCCCAATCTAAAGCACCTCTTTGAGCTGTAGTAGAACAGTTTGCAAACATCCAGTCCATACCATTTTCAGCAACTAAAGGCACTAAGCTTTGTGTTAACTCTTCAACCGTTTCATTGAAAGCTTCACTTGGAGAGTGTCCATTTGCACGTAAAACTTCATATTGAGCTTCAATAATTCCAGCAAGAGCACCCATAAGAACACCTCTCTCACCAGTTAAATCACTATAAACTTCTTTTTCAAAAGTAGTTTCAAATAAATAACCAGAACCTACACCTATACCATAAGCTAAAGTTCTTTTTTCAGCATTACCTATAGCATCTTGATAGATTGCGTAGCTTGAATTGATACCTTTCTTAGCTAAGAATAATCTTCTAACACTAGTGCCAGAACCTTTTGGTGCTACTAAAGCAACATCAACATCTGCTGGTGGAATAATGCTAGTTTTCTCATTGTAAGTCACACCAAAACCATGAGAGAACATTAATAAATCACCTGACTTAAGGTTCTCTTTAATAGTATTCCAAGAAGCAATCTGACCAGCATCTGATAATAAGTTAACAACAATTGTACCTTTAGCAGTAGCTTCAGCAATGTTAAATAAAGATTTACCAGCAACCCAACCATCTTCGATAGCTTTATCCCATGATTTAGAGTTTTCTCTTTGCCCAATTATTACATTAAAACCATTATCTCTTAAATTAAGAGCTTGTGCCGGTCCTTGTACTCCATAACCAATAATTGCGATAGTCTATCTTTTAGAGTTTCTAAAGCTTTCTCTAAAGTAAATTCTTGTTGTGTTACAACTGTTTCTTCTACACTACCAAATTTCATTTTTGCCATTTATTATATTCTCCTAAGTTTTAATATTAAGCTGCTTTTCTTTGACTAACTGTTTTTACGTTTTGAGGAATTTCACTTATTACAGTTCCTTGCATAGATAAACAGTTTGTAATATTAATATCTATTACTTCAATCACATTTGCCAGTTTTTTTACGATTTTTTCTATCTTATCTTGCGTACTATGTACTACAAGATTGAAATGAGAAATACCCTTATTTGCTGTCTCAAATACTGTTAACTGTTCTATATTTACACGATTACGTGATAAAACAGAAGAAATTCTTTGTAACACACAAAGAGTATTTTCAGTATTCATTGTTATAAAAGCTAGATTGTATTCTGAAAGTTTTAAATAGTTGAAAGAGAGTTCCAAATATAGTTTATTAGGTTTTGACGAAACTAAAATAAACGATAAGGAACTAAAAAATGCCAAAGCACTTAACTCTTTCAAATAGATATTGCATAGAAGAATTACTTAAATTAGGATACCAAACATCTCAAATAGCCAATAAAATTGGCTATAGTGAAAGAGCTATAAAAAAGGAACTTAATCGCACTAGTATAAATAGTGACTATAATGCTGAGATAGCACAGAAGCTATATCAAAGCCGCAGAACTTCAAATAATCATAAGCTATCCTGTAAAGTTAAAAA
>NZ_WBSX01000006.1 GCF_009823375.1 Francisella noatunensis subsp. noatunensis
GATAGAGCTAGCAGATTTACTATTTTAGCCAAGTCTATAGATAGAACAGCTAATTCAATCAATAGAATATTGTACAAAGTATCTAATGGTCATAAAATATTAACAGCTACATTTGATAATGGTAAAGAGTTTGCTAAACATAAGAAGCTAACTAGCAAGACTGGCATCAAAGTATTCTTTGCTGATCCATACAGTCCTTGGCAAAGAGGTACTAATGAAAACATGAATAGGTATATCAGACAATTTATACCTAAAGGTACTAACTTTAACAATATATCTCATCAATACATTAGAAAGTTACAGATAGACTTGAATAATAGACCTAAGAAATGTTTAAATTACTTGACACCTAATGAAGTACATTTTGGTATCTCTATAAACATTGAGAATACAATCTAGCATTCTAATAACAATTTAATATCAACTACGGATCCAGAAATATTATATGAAATATATCTAGCTTATAAAGATGATAAATTACCTAATGAGAATGATAAAACCCTAGATAAATACATTATAACAGCTGCTGCTAATGGTTATGAACCAGCGATAATTGTTCAAGCCCGTAACTTTACAGACAAAGGCGATAACTATAGGGCTCTAATGCTATGGCAAACATTATTATACAGCTCGGATCCTAAGGTAGCTGAACTAGCTAAAAAGGAAATAGTAGAAGTTGAGAATCTAGTTAAACAAGAAAGATTAAAAACTCTAGAAAAAGAAAGATTAAAACGTATAGAAATACAACAAAACTTACGTAAAAAGCAGCTAGAAGATACTAAGAGAGTTGAACAGATACAGAAAAAAATTGAATTTTCCTTATCAACACCAAAACAAGAAATAACTAATCTTAATGGATTAATCTATTTAAATCTCTCAAAAGTAAATAAAGGTCAATTACAACAATTTTATTCAGATATACTAAAAGCATCTATCGATATGAAGCTACTAAATACTAATGATAATCTAGACTATAGTTATATTGATGATTTTTTAATATTATCAAAATATATAGATATTAGATCATCTTTACGATTTGACTTTGGCGAAAAAGCAAATAGCAATAAATATGAAGGTATTGTTTATCTTTTCTATAACAATGAAAGTAAACTAGTTAAACAAAATACTCTTGCAGCAATTAAAAATATAAAAGTCAAAGAATCTTCTCTAACTCCAAAATTAGCGAATGCTCCAGAACAGCAATCAGATAATTCAAATAAGCCTACAAAAGAAAAAATAAATCAAACTGAAAAATCTAAGACTCCAGTTGATAGAATTCAATTAACTCATGAAGAAAAAATCCAAAGAATGCAAATATTTGCTCAAAAAGGAGACTTTAGACAATTATACAAATTAGAACAAGCAGCAAAAGATGGTGATGTTTATGCTATGTATTATGCTGGCGAATATTACTACAATGTAAAAGAGTATAAAACTGCTCTTAACTACTTCAATGAAGGTGCCGACAAAGGATATGGCCTGCTTATTATAAGCTGGCTTCTTTGTATTATAATGAAGAGCAAAACGGTGTACCTTACGATAAAGAAAAAGCTATGTATTACTATAAAAAAGCGGCTCAGTTAGGCGTAAGAAATGCCCAGCACATTCTAATGCTTATTGAATAAAATTTATTGATACTCACCTTTTTTCCAATGCTTGCGACACACTGAGACATATCGTGTATCGATATCTTTTAGAGAATCATCATCAACAACTATTGGATTACCCTCTTTTATAGCTTTACCATTTTGCACCATCATATTAAAACTAGCTTTTTTACCACAGTGACAGATAGTTTTGACCTCTTCTAAAGTGTCTGCAATTGCAAGCAATAAAGCTGCTGTTTCAAAAGGTTGACCTAAATAGTTAGTTCGTAGTCCATAGCAGATAACTGGTATATCTAGCTGATCTGCAATATCAGAAAGTTGCCAGACTTGCTCTTGAGTAAAAAAATGTATCTCATCAATTAAAACACAATCTACCTTATGTTTTTCGTTATAGTCTTTGACAAATTCAAAGATGTTATCTTGATCCGTCAATGAATAAGCATCTTGATCTATACCTATCCGTGATTTAACTTTATTTAAACCCGCTCTTTTATCTATTGCTGAAGTTAGAACTAAAGGTTTTCTACCTCTATCTTCATAATTATAAGCTACTTTTAAGAGATCCAATGTTTTACCCGCATCCATTGCTGAATATCTAAAATATAATTTTGCCACTATTAAAACCCTTTATATTTTTTCCTAATAATATTAATCCCATGACGAATAGGTAAAACTAATGTTTCTAAATCATCTTTTTGACTTACATATTTATTAAAATCATCTAATGCTTTTGCTCGTTTATCTTGTGGATCTATCACCTCACCACGCCAAAGTATATCATCTACTATGATAACTCCTTTATCAGATAGCTTATCAATCAAAATATCAAAATACTGTTGCGTTTGTTTTTTATCAGCATCAATAAATGCTATATCTATCTGATCTGGTAGAGTTGGTAATATATCAATAGCATTACCTTTACAATACTCGATATTAGGATACTTTGCTATAAACTCTTTAGCTATAGCTTCACCTGATTGATTAGCTCTATCAATTGTATACACTTTTGTATTAGCTGATACTTCAGCCATAGCAATAGCTGACATTCCTGTAAATGTGCCAACATCTACACAAACTTTTGCTTGAGATGTAAATACAAAAAACTGTAATAATTTAGCTACTACCTTTTCTGATAACATCTGAGCACCATGAACAGACTCTTTTGTAGAATTATTTAAAAGATTAAGGTTAGCTGATAAATCACTCGTATGTTCAATACAGTATTGCCAAATACTATCTTCAGTAAACTGATTTTGTTTCATTACAAATGAGAATATAAAATAATTGACTCCGAGTATTTTGCATTAATGATAATCATTAGTCTAGAGACTTGCCGTGCTTTTAGTTAAATTTTATGATAGAATTTGCGAGCATTTTACTATAAATAACTTTTTAGTATTTAGAGAATAAATTAAATAACAGCATAAAATCATAAAGGTTTCAGATCAATGAAAGAACAAAAAAAAGTTTTTATAAAAACTTTAGGTTGCCAAATGAATGAATATGACTCTCAAAAAATGCATGAGGTATTAGATGAGCATTTTCATACCGTTAAAACTGATGACTACAAAGAAGCAGATATAATATTAATAAATACATGTTCTATTCGAGAAAAAGCTCAAGAAAAAGTATTCCATGAGTTAGGAAGATGGAAAAATCTTAAAAAGGAAAAAGAAGATTTAGTAATTGGTGTTGGTGGCTGTGTTGCATCTCAAGAAGGTGAAAACATTATCAAAAGAGCTCCATTTGTAGATCTAGTATTTGGTCCTCAAACTATTCATAGATTACCTGAGATGATTAAGAGAAAACAAAGCACTCAAGAATCTCAAGTTGATATATCTTTCCCAGAAGTTGAGAAATTTGACTTTTTACCTGAGCCAAAAGCTGAAGGTGCTAAAGCATACGTATCAATTATGGAAGGATGTGATAAATACTGTTCATACTGTGTAGTACCATATACTCGTGGTCCAGAAGTTAACAGACCATTTGAGGATGTGCTTGGAGAATGTGCAGCTCTCGCAGAACAAGGTGTTAAAGAAATTACTTTATTGGGACAAAATGTAAATCACTACTTAGGTCCAATGGAAAATGGCGAAACTGCAGATTTAGCATTACTAATTCACTTCATCGCTGAGATAGATGGTATCGAAAGAATTAGATTTACAACTTCTCATCCTGTTGAGTTCTCACAAAATCTGATCGATGCTTACGATAGTGTACCTGAACTAGCTAATCACTTGCATTTACCGGTGCAACATGGCTCAGATAGAGTTCTAATAAATATGAAAAGAAATCATACAATTTTAGAATTCAAACAAAAGATAAGAAAGTTAAGAGCAATAAGACCAGATATTACTATTTCATCTGATTTCATTGTTGGTTTCCCAGGTGAAACTGAAGAAGATTTCCAAAAGCTTATGGATTTGGTAAAAGATGTGAATTTTGATCAGTCATTTAGCTTCATATATAGCAAACGTCCTGGTACTCCAGCTGCTGACTTACCTGATGATACTCCAATAGAAGTTAAGAAAGATAGACTAAAAAGACTACAAGATTTATTAAATAGTAATGCGCAAATTATTTCTAGACAAATGGTCGGAACAGAACAAAGAATCTTAGTTGAAGGTACATCTAAAAAAGATGATAATGTTCTGGCTGGTAGAACAGAAAATAATAGAATTGTTAATTTCATAGGCGATAAGTCTTTGATTGGTCAGTTTGCTATGGTTAAAATAACAGAAAGCTTACCAAACTCTCTTAGAGGAGAACTTATTTAATTTATGAATAAAACTCAATTTGTTCTAGAGCCTTATAATTAGGATGCCATGATGCTACTTTGTGGTAACCTTGATGAAAATATTCGCGCAATTGAAAATTATTTTGGTGTTGAAATTAGACACCGTGCTGATGAATTTGAGATAACAAGTGAATCAAGCGCTAATAATACTCAAGCAAAAAGATTTATCAAATCATGTTATGCTGAAATTTTAGCTGGAAATACTGAGCTTGATCTAGAGCAAATCACAACGATCCTAAATGCTACAGCAAAAGAAAAAGTAGCATCAAGTAATAAAGCTCAAAAAAGAGTTGAAGAAGCTGAAGTTCAATTACGAAGTAAAAAACTCAAAGCACGTACACAGAACCAAGCAATTTATTTAGACAATATCAAACATAATTTTGTTACATTTGGTGTTGGTCCGGCAGGTACTGGTAAGACATATATGGCAATCGCTTGTGCTGTATCTGCTTATGAAAGAGGTGAAGTTAGAAGAATAGTACTTGTTCGACCTGCTGTTGAAGCTGGTGAAAAGCTCGGTTTTCTACCTGGAGATTTAGCTCAAAAAATTGATCCTTACTTACGTCCAATGTATGATGCTTTGTTTGACTTCATGGGTGTCGAAAAAGTTACAAAACTAATAGAAAAACAAGCCATCGAGATAGCACCTTTAGCATATATGCGTGGAAGAACTATTAATGATTCTTTTATAGTCCTTGATGAAAGTCAAAACACTACTAAAGAGCAAATGAAGATGTTTTTAACAAGAATTGGCTTTAATACTACTGCTGTCATAACAGGAGATATAACTCAGGTTGACTTACCTAAGAATGTAACTTCTGGTTTAAGACATGCTCTATCAATTCTTGATAATATTGATGGTGTAGCTATTAGTTATTTAAAATCAGTTGATATTGTACGACACCAAATAGTTCAAAAAATTGTAAATGCTTATGACAAGCATGAAGAGAATACTAAAAATGGATAGTCTAAACTTAAATGTCATCAACGATGACGAACACCCCATACCTAATCAAGATTTACTAGAAAAATGTTTTGCTCTCGTAGCTGATAAGCATAATATTTCACAAGCCGAAGTTAATGTGAGTATTGTATCAAATCAAAAAATACAGCAAATTAACAAACAATTTCGTAATAAAGATAAGCCGACAAATATTATTTCTTTTGAATTTGAGAAACCTGAAGGCTTGCCTGAAGATATAGCTGCTGATTTTTTGGGGGATATTGTTATAGCTCCAGATGTACTGAAAAAAGAAGCCAAAGAGCAAAATAAAAATTTAGATGCTCACTGGCAACATATTTTTATCCATGGATTATTACACTTACTAGGTTATGATCATATTGATGATATAGAAGCTGAGGAAATGGAGAATTTAGAGATTGAGTTACTGGCTGAATTAGGAATAGCCAATCCATACATTGAACAAGAGAATTAAAATGGCAGAAAATAATCATTTTATAAAAAGACTTACATCAAGCATTTTTAATATAAAAAGCGAAGATGCTCTTATTGATGCTATTAATAGAGCAGCTGATAATGAGGTTATTGATAAAACATCACAGAATATGCTAATCGGTGCTATGAAAATATCATCTTTAGATGTTGGTGACATCATGATTTCTCATACAAAAATAGTTGCTATAGATATGTCGATGTCAATTAATGAAATCCTAAAAAAAACTATAAACTCAAGCCATACTCGTTTGCCAGTTTATTGTAGAGATAAGTCAGAGATACTAGGTATACTACATTCAAAAGACTTATTAAAACTAATTTTTGAAAAAGAAATTGAATCTTCTGATGATGAAGAATTAGAAGCAGAAGATATAAAAACTATACTTCGCCCTGCTATTTTTATACCGGAAACAAAAAAACTTAATGCAATGTTAAAAGACTTTAAAAATAGTCAAAACCATATTGCTATTGTTGTTGACGAGTATGGTGCAATTTCTGGACTAATAACTATCGAAGATGTCTTAGAAGAAATTGTTGGTGATATAGAAGACGAGTTTGATATTTCTAGTCAAAATATTGTCAAAATAGCTGATGATAAATTTATAATTGATGCTACAACATCAATTGAAGATTTCAAGGAATATTTTGCAACATCGATAGATGATGATGGTGATTATGATACTATCTCTGGGATGATAATTCAGACTTTAGAAAGATTACCTGAAAAAGGTGATAGTATTGTTATTGATGGCTTGAAATTTATAGTACAAGAAGCAGATAATAGAAAAATCATCAAAATTTTAGTAGAAAAATTTAAGAAGTAATGAAAAAGATTATTCTAAAAATTGCTCCACCAGTATTAAGTGGCGCCGTACTAACGTTGGCTTTTGCTCCATTTCGCATCGATGTATTAGCTGTTGTAGCTTTAGTAGCTTTTTTTTATTTACTGAATAGATCAGTTAGAATTCGTGATGCTTTTTTCACATCTGTGTTATTTGGAATAGGCTTTTTTGGTACTAGTATATCTTGGGTATATATAAGTATTCATCTATTTACCGAATCAGTAGCCGCTGGACTATCTGCTGCTATTGCATTAGTAATTTTACTTAGCTTTTTACATATAATACCTTTTGGTATTTTTAGCCATATTCTTACTCGTAAAGCTAATAACTTTTCTAAGCTATTAATTTATCCTGCATTGTGGACACTATTTGAGATTGTCAAAGCAAATCTTCTATGGGGAGGATTTCCTTGGGTTTCACTTGGTTATTCACAGACAGAATCTCCTTTAATTTGGTATGCAAATATTGGCGGTGTTTATTTAGTAAGTTATATAATTGCTTTGATTGCTTGTCTAATAGTCTTTTTCATCTGTGACAACACTTCTACTAAGAAGACAATTAGTGTTGCAGCTATTATATTAACGTTATATTTAGGTGGTTATCTTATTAAACACTATCAACCTGAAATCCAAACGAATCAACCTCAAAAAGTAGTTTTGATCCAGGGCGATTTTGTCCAAGGGTTTAAATGGGATCGTGATAACTTTGCAAAAATGCAAAAGTACTATCAACAAGCTGCATCTAAATATAAAGACTCTTTAATAATACTATCCGAAAATGCCATCCCTAATTATCGACAGCTCATGAGTGAATATTTTAGGAATCTTACAGAGTCTGCAAATAAAAATAATAATGCTATGCTTATAGGATCTTTAAGTGCTGATCAATCAACTGCTGGAACTAAAATTTATAATAGCTCTATCATTATTGGCAAAGGTGAAGGCGTTTATAATAAATATCACTTAGTCCCATTTGGTGAATATTTTCCAATTAAGTTTTTTGGATATGTAGATAGTGTCGGTCTTAGTAGTTTTAATGCTGGTGATAATATACAACCTATTATGACAGCCTTTGGCTCGCCTGTTGCTAATTTTATTTGCTATGAAGTTGCATATCCTGAGCAGGTTCGAGATCAACTACAAGAAGCTAAACTTATTTCTATAATAAGTGATGACTCGTGGTTTGGTAACTCTATAGCACGTGAGCAACAGCTACAGATATCTCAAGTAAGAGCTATAGAGAATAACAAATATGTTCTTACAACTACAAGTAATGGTATTACAGCAGTTATCAATTCAGATGGAGTAATTGTCAAAGAACTACCTAAAAATACTCGTGCTTCCCTTGAGCAAACAGTCTATCTAAATGACTATCACTCTATTTGGATGAAAATTGGAATGACTCTAATTTTTGGACTTATAATACTTAGCTTAGTTGTTGGAATAATACTAAAAGAAATAACAAAGAAAGCTAGTTTGTAGAGGTAAGCAATAAATGAAAAAAAATAAGATATTTTTAGTTAGCATTTTTTGGCTTGCTCTGAGCTATAGTTTGCCTCTGAGATATATGAAAAAGATGATAATGGAGTACCAACTTTTTCTAACGAACCAACTAAAAACTCTAAAAAGCTCGATCTTGGAGGTATAAATGTAGTTAGTGTGCCTTCAAATTCTAATAAAATTACCATAAATAATAACATCAATATTTCAAATCAAACTAATAGTAGCAGTAATAATAACAATCAATTAGAAAATAATTATTATTCAGGTTACTGTTCTCAATATTATAACAATTACTCATCATATAGCTATATTCCTTATGAGTGTGGATATTTCTTCCATAGACCGTATTATGGATTAGATAATGCTGCTAACAGAACATGGGACAATATAGATAGAGAAAAAACTGATCATTATATACGACAAAATATCAATGCTGATAGAATTACGCAAGCAGCAGCACCAATTGGCATGAGAATGGCAGGAGGAAGAAGATAGATTTTGTAATGAAATCCTTTCCTGAATTTACCATGGCGACTAAAATTTAAACATATTGTTTAATATATCTTGAGAGTATCACAAATAATTGCTAGATAGCATTTTGTTTAGAATAACTCTTCTATAAACTCTAACTACTGATTTATGACAATATGCTAAACTCAAATGAAACATCTACTATTTACATCTTTATCATTAATTCCAACATTTTTACTAGCAAACACTACTCTAGATGACTCTTTTAAGAATCTGGAAGATAAATATCATGGTAAACTCGGTATATATACCGTCAATACAGATGATAAAACTAATATCAGCTACAATGAAAATTATCACTTCCCAATTTGTAGTATTTTTAAATTTTTATTAGTTGGTGCAGTTCTAGAATATGATATGCAAGACAAAGGTTTTTTAGATAAAAAAATTCTAATAACTCAAGACGATATTGGTACTCTAGGTTATGCTCCAGTAACAGGCAAAAATATTGGTAAAACTTTGACAGTATCACAGCTCAATTATGCAGCTATTCTAAGTGATAATCCTGCTGCTAATATCCTGGTTAGAGAGATTGGAGGCTTGGAAAAGCTTAATAAATTAGTAGCAAAACTAGGAGATAAAGATACTATTATCAAAAATGATGAGCCTAAAATCAATCATACAAAACCAGATAGTGATATCAACAAAACAACGCCCAAAGCTATAACTCAAGATATCTATAATCTAGCATTTGGTAATATTTTAGATAAAAAACATCGTGAAATCTTCATAGGATATTTACAAAAAAATAATACTGGTGCAAATAGAATAGCGTATAGTATGCCTAAAAATTGGACAATTGGTGATAGGACAGGAACTTGTGGAGAGTATGCAGCTACTAATGATGTAACGATAATTTGGCCACAGAATAAACCGCCTTTTGCTCTAAGTATTCTATATACAAACCCTAGTGATTTAAAAGCTCCGAGTAATGAAAAAATTATTCAGCAAGCATCTAAGCTTACTGTAGATAACTTATCATATAATGGTTACAAATAAGATGTCCTCCACATAGAAGAGACATTATTTATAACAGAATCTCTATCTTGAATATTCGTCAAGAAATGTAATCCTGTTCGCTGTTCAATATCCTTGATTGATACTCTATAATTTGCAATCTTTGTCTTTTCAACTCTAGCATTAGGCATTACAAAAGCTATAGCTTGGTTTTTAGAAGGTACATATATTATCTTAAAGAAATAGTCCGGCACTGCTATCTTATTATCACCTATTGTTTTATATATCTTCTGTTTCTTATAGATAGGACCTGTATATACATAGATTGAATCATACATATTTGCCCAAATTCGCTCATCTGTTTCCAATCTTTCCCAACCTTGCCTATTTAATCCAGCTTTTTGAGGAGACATATTCGACAATAAGAATGACTCATCCGCAGACTTTTTACTAAAATCCATAGAAGCATAAGATGCCAAATGTCCTCTATCATAACCAGAACGCGAATAATCATCTAATGTAGCTCGATAAACAAAAAGCACATCACCATCCTCTTTAAATTTATCATCTCTTTTTAGTTTATTAGCGACTTTTGACTTCGTAAGTTTAAATGCTACCCAACTCGCCTCTTTAGTTTGATAATTATAACCAACAACATAGCCATCACGACATAGGTAGAGATCTGACTGTCCTAACCCTTCTGTCACATCATAGCTAGGATTACCATACGCCAAAAAACCATGGCAATAATCAGTTACTGCTGGTAGTGTTCTAACGGGTGGATACTGCTTTAGATTCTCGAATTGATTTATTTGCTGTTGCTGATCTTTTGCACTATCACTTTCAGAAAAGAATTTTACAATTATATTTTGATTATCTTTAGCAGTATATTGCTTTAGTGGCTCGCTAGTAAAATAGTTATATATTTTATAACGTAAATCTATAATTTTTTCTTTAATATCAAACTTATCAAATAGAAGTCCCGAAAAACCTCCACTAATAGTTAATACCAAAAATAATACTATCTTTACATAGCTAATTGACTTCTTATTATCTTTGTTAGAATTTTTATTTTTTGCTGCCATGTTTACCTATTTTTTATCACAAAAACACCATTAGAAATTTTCATCTATATTAATTGAAAAATATTAGAAATAAAAAATTATTCAGCTATTTAATATGTCTTGTCTTGAATAATAAGAAATCTTTGACTTCTTGATCTTCGATTAATGGTAATACTTCTTTTCTAATTCTACTATAGTAATTGTTTATAGTTTTTTTCTCGGTATAAGTTAGCATCCATGTTTCAATCAAATTATATTCATAAGGTACTAATGTCAAATCCTCAAAACAATAAAAAGGTCCATGCCCTGTAGGAGAATCTTGATCACGTTGTTTTACATAACACAAATTTTCAATTCTAATGCCAAACTGACCTGGAAAATATGCTCCTGGTTCATTGCTTAGAATCATACCAGGCATTAGCTCAACTTTAGAAGCTGAGTTTATACGTTGAGGTCCTTCATGCACACCTAAGAAACTACCCACTCCATGGCCTGTACCATGAGCATAATCTGAACAGAAATGCCATAAATGCTCACGTGCTAATACATCTAAGTGAGATCCTGTAGTTCCTTTTGGAAAGACTGCTCTACCTAAGCCTAGATGACCTTTTAAAACTAGTGTATAGTATCTCCTATGCTCATTAGATGGTCTACCGAAGTGAAGTACACGTGTAATATCAGTTGTTCCTTCTTTGTACTGCCCTCCAGAATCGCACAAAAGAGGTGCTTGATCATCAATTTTCTTTAGATTAGCATCTCTTTTAGCTGAATAATGAATAATCGCACCATTAGCAGCATGGCCAACAATGTATGAGAAACTATCTTCAACATAACCCTTTTGCTTAGCACGAAACTCTCTAAGTTTTGCCATTGCATCAAGTTCATCTATCCCTTGATAGTTGTTCTCCATCCAATACCACCACGAAATAAATGCAGCTGCATCTTTTTTATGAGCATCTTTTGATCCATTTATTTCAATAGAGTTTTTTAATGCTTTACTCAAAATTATTGGACTAGTGTCTTCGATAAGTTTACTATGCTCATTTTCTTTGATTGCTAATTTAACAGCATAACTTGCAACATTACTATCAATAACAAACTTTGCAGCAAACTTTTTCAGATCTGCAAAGAACTCTTTATAGTCAAGAACAATCACATTATTTTGCTCAAAATGAGTATTAATCTCATCTGTAACTTTATCTTTATCAATATATAAGAAAGTACTTTCAACTGTAACTACCATATAGCAAATAGCCAATGGTGTATTTTTGATATCTCTACCTCTTATGTTTAAAGTCCACATAATTGAATCTAAGCTTGTTTCTATCAGACATTCTGCTTTGATAGATTTCAAATATGTTCTAAGATTTCTTAGCTTTGAATCAACAGATTGACCAGCATATTGAATTTCGTGTACAAAAATATTTTCTTTAGGTATAGCGGTTTCTTGATTAAGCTCTTTTTGAGCTTGAGCTACCAGATTAGTATTATCAAAAACAATTTTACCATCAACTTTTTTTGCTATTGATAATAAATTTTCCGCTCTAGTAATACCTATTTTTTTCGGATCTATTGCAAGTGTTTTACCAGCTAAATTTTCTTCAAGCCACTCTTCTATTTTTGAAGAAAAAGCTGTTTGTTTCAATAATACAAATTCATTCTTATCAAGTTGATATTCTGCTTGAGTGAAATATCTACCATCGGTTGAAAGATAAGATTTATCTAAACCTATAAGTATATCTCCTGCTGAACCATCAAATCCACTAATCCAACTACGATATTGCCAGCACTCTGGAACATACTCATTATTATGATCATCTATAGAAGGGACTAAATAAAAGTCGTAGCCCTTTTCTTTCATTAATCTTCTTAAAACTTGTAATTTTTCAGACATTTTATCCCCATTAGATATATTTAAATTCATTCAAACCATACAAATGTAGCTTGTCTACCTGTAATACCTTCTTTGCGATAAGAGTAAAATCTTTTGTTACTGTAAGTACATAAACCAGAGTCGACTATATCAAAACAGTGATTATCATTTAATATTTGTCGAGCTACCATTTTCATATCAAAAAGATATTTATCTTCACTTTTTGAACGAAATGCTTGCCCATAAACTTCATGCTGCTCTACAAATTTATCATGAACATCACGACCAACTTCATAGAAATTTCCAGAAATACAAGAACCAAACCAAGCTACTAAATCTAAGCCAACAAACTCTTTGAGAGTCTGCTCTAATATTCCTTGTAATAAGCCTCTCCAACCAGCATGAATAGCAGCCACTTTTGTCATCTTTTTATCAAAAATATTATAGGCAGGCAATCTGCTGTCAAAACCACACAAGCTTGCTTAGGCTTATCTGTGACAATAGCATCACAAAAATCACCATTATATTCATCAAAACTTGTGACAATATTGGTATGATTTTGTCTTAACCATTTAATATCAGCGTTGATGTAAGATCTAAATGAATTACGATTTTTTTCTACAGCTAAATGCTTATCACCAACGTTATCTGCTAGATTAAATTTAGCATACTTATCTTTACTAAAGCCTTGAGTATTATTTGTATAACCTAGTTTAAGTCTAGCAAAAGGCGTATTTATAAAAACTACTGACATCCTCTTAAACTTACCTATTTTTTAGCGTAACGATTTTTAACATAATTCTCGACAATCTCTATAAACTCTTTTGAGATATTATCACCTCTGAGAGTATGAGCTTTTTTGCCATCTATAAATACTGGTGCTACAGGAGACTCTCCACTACCTGGCAAACTAATACCAATATCAGCATTTTTTGACTCACCTGGACCATTTACTACACAACCCATCACAGCTACTTTCATAGCTTCAACACCATGATACTGGTCTTTCCATGTATGCATTTTTTCATCTAAATGCTCTTTAACTGTACTAGTTAGCTCTCTAAAAAATGAGCTAGTAGTTCTTCCACAGCCTGGACAAGATGTCACACTTGGAGTGAATGTTCGCATACCGAGGTTTTGCAAAATCTCTCGACACACTCTAACCTCTTCTGTACGTGGAGCATTTGGTGCAGGAGTTAGTGAGACACGTATAGTGTTCCCTATACCTTGTTGTAACAATATCCCCAAGCTAACAGCACTAGCAACAATACCTTTTGTACCCATACCAGCCTCAGTCAGCCCTAAGTGTAGAGCATAATCACACTCTTTAGCAAGCTTTTGATACACCGCTACTAAGTCTTGAACTTCACTAACTTTACATGAAATAATGATTTTATCTTTTGCTAAGCCAAACTCTTGCGCATATTTTGCGCTCTCTAATGCTGAAGTAATAAGCGCTTTGTGCATTATTTGCTGCAATGTTAACGGATTTTCTTGAAGATTATTCTCATCAATTAGTCTAGCTAATAACGCCTGATCTAAACTTCCCCAGTTAACTCCAATACGAACAGGCTTATCATTTGCAATCGCAATTTTGATAATCTCAGCAAACTGAGTATCTTTCTTTTTACCGAAACCCACATTACCTGGATTTATGCGATATTTTGCTAGTGCCTTTGCACACTCTGGATATTTACTAAGTAGAGTATGACCATTATAGTGAAAATCACCAACTAAAGGTACATAGCAATCATGCTTTGCCAACTCTTTAACAATCTCTGGCACAGCGACAGCAGCCGGCTCATCATTAACGGTAATTCTAACTATCTCACTACCTGCTTTATGAAGAGCTAAAATTTGCTTAACTGTCTTTTCAATATCCGCAGTATAGGTATCTGTCATTGATTGGACAACAACCGGATTATTTCCGCCAATTAAGACATCTCCAACTCTTACAACATTTGTTTTACTCATATAAGAACCCCAAAAATTATATTTATATTTTTAAATAATTTCACGAAAAGTATACAATGTAAGATTATATCATTATAAAGATTAATTTTCATAAGCTATGAACTTTAAAGAATTAGAAAATTACTTAAATAATTACTTTGATGTCACCCAATTCAAAGACTACTGTCCAAATGGTCTACAGATTCAAGGAGATAGAGATATCAAAAAAGTTGTCACTGGTGTCACAGCATGTCAAGCTCTTATAGATCAAGCTGTAAAGGAGAATGCTGATGCTATTATTGTACATCATGGTTATTTTTGGAAAGGTGAAGGTTACCCTATCATAGGTATGAAGTATGAGCGTATCTCAAAACTTATAAAAAATGGTATACACCTATTTGGTTATCACTTACCTCTAGATGGACATTCTAAAATAGGTAATAATATCTTATTAGCAAAAAAACTAAATCTTACAAATCTAGAGTTTTTTGAAACAGGTTCCAAGCCTGATATTTCAGTTATAGGTGAATGTAATTTAGATTTAGATAGTTTTAGCAATTTAATAGAAAATAAACTTGATAAAAAGCCAACCGTAATTTTTACAAAACAGCAAAATAAAAAAGTAGCTATTTGTACTGGTGGAGCACAAGACTATATTGAATATGCATATCAAGCCGGAGCTGACACTTTCATATCAGGAGAAATCTCTGAAAGAACAACACATACTGCTCGAGAACTTGGTATAAATTATATAGCTGCTGGACATCACGCTACTGAGAAGGAAGGTGTTAAGGCTATTGCTGAACTACTTAAACAAGAGTTTGCTCTAGATACAAAATTTATAGATATAGATAATCCGGCATAGCCATACTTATTATTTCTTGGGTAATTCTTGGGGATACCATTAGGGAATCCTCTATAAGAGATAATAGTTTTATCATTATTAGGGTTAATAATTCTATCTATGTATCCCAAAAATTTAGTGTTATCGCTTCCTAATCTATACGCTAAACTATTCCAGTTTATTTTTTTATCTTTGACAGTAATATTTTGATCTGCCCATGATGCTTCAACTAAACCAGTCATTTTAGGAAATGCCATATACCATAAATGATTAGCATTATTAATATTCTCTGACCACAGTGCTCCTTCTAGACCTTTTATATTTTTAGCTGCTTTTGTTGATAAGCTGGTGATCGTAGTTTTTAAATCTAAAGCACTATTTAAAGCAGCATGAGTATCTGCATATTTAGTAGCCCAATAAAAACCAGGCTCCCAAACATCAGGATTATATGCTAAATCAAAATATGTATCATCAGCATATGCTAATACTGTAGGGTAACCAGCCTTTGCAAGTTGCTGTGCTTCACTATATCCCGAGCTGTTAAATGCACTCCAAACCCAAATATATCCGGTTTTCTCAGAAGGTATTGAGTTTTTATCAATACCTCCTGCTAAATTTCTGTTGGGATCATTTTGGACAGTTTGTTGCCATCCAGATATTCTTAGATTAGTATTTTGTTGTAACTCTTTAAAAAATTTATGCGACTTTTCTAATGCATTTAAATCTTTTTGATTCTCACATGTTGAGTCATTAGTCCAAGAATCATCCGTATATACTCCATTATCTAAATTTATATTTTGCTTTGAGCCAATATCACTAATACTTAGAGGTGTTGGTATCAGATGATATTGATTAGCAAATTCAAAAGAATTACTGGCAATTGAGTTATCAACATATAATTGTAACTTTTCTTGGATTTCCATATCAATCTTAGTAGGATCATAGCTCTGAATACTTAAAATTTCCTTAGTATCTTTAGATATATAAGCATCTAGATTAGCATTGGAAGTTATTACACTTTCTTTAGAGTCAATTAAAAAGAAACTCTGAGGAAGAGATGATATATTACTAGGAGACCATTGATTATTATTCTCGAAACTAAATCTATATATATGCCCTGCCTCTAGTTCAAAATCAGTAATAGCTCTAAATAAATCACTATACCCATCAGCATAAATAGGCATAGTAGTCAAATTATCAGTTTTTTTTAACATAACTCAGATTTGCTAATTTTTTAGTACTTAAATCAGTAACCTTGAGAGTAAATTAGGATTTACATCTTTAGATGAATTATAAGTTCTTGGCATATAAAAACCAATCCCCTGTTTGATTTTGATTAATTTTGACATTAATACTCATATCAAATTTACGATTATTTTGACTGATATTTTTTATTTGAATTTTTTGTACATCAAAATCAATTGCAAATCCGCCACTAAGTAAACACTGTGAACCAAGTAATACAGCTATTAAATTCTTTTTCATATATGCAAATTGAATAAATTTAAAATGATAATACTTAATAAAGATATTATCTAAACAATTTGATTATTGAAAATAAAAGATGAAAAAGAATATAGAATTAGTAAAAGTTATTTGATAAAACCTTGTTCGATTTCTTCTAGAGTGCGTCCATTTGTTTTTGGTACAAATTTAAACGCTATAAAACTATATACCAAAGTACATACTCCACATATACCTAAAATTACACCGTAATTTCCATTAAAATGTTGAGTAATAGGCATCACTGAAGAAGCTAAAATTGCAGATGCCATACTATTTAAGAATAGTGCTACAGCTAAACCTTTACTTCTAATATTTGTAGGTAATAGCTCAGACATAATAACCCATATATATGCTCCTGGACCGATGGCAAAGAAGAATATATATAATATGAAACCAATAAGTAATACCATACCTTTTGCTGAAGTATCAGGCATAGCATACATTAGAACTGCTAGAGTAAGTAAAACTATAGAAACCATTAAAGTTCCAAAAGTAATTACAAATTTTCTCTCTATTTTATCAGCTATAACTACTGCTATAATCGTTGTCACAAAGTTAAGACCCGTAATTGCAACTCCACCAACAACAGCAGCATATACAGAACCTAAGCCAGTTTCTTTTAGCATCGTAGGAGCATATTGTAAGATACTGTTAATCCCAGTCATTTGAGCTAAAATTGCAACAGAGAATACTATAAGCATCGGCATTAAATAATGTCTTTTTGTAAGACTCAATAATAAACTGCCTTCATTTTTAGTTTTCTCAATCAAAGCTTTAACTTCTTGCATTTGCTGTTTTGCTGCATCTACACCTATAGTTTCTGATAAGATTTTTTCCGCCTCTTGCTCTCTATTTTTCATAATTAGCCATCTAGGAGATTTAATCAGTAGAAATCCTCCTATGAACACAATCAGACCAGGAATTAAAGCTGTAAGAAACATATTTCTCCAGTCACCAGTCTCTAAACCAGTTACAGGATCATTTGATATAAACAATAAGCCTACTGCAACAGATATTAATATTCCTGCTGTGAGAAATAACTGAAAACATGTAACAGCTAAACCGCGAATCATACTAGGCACAGATTCTGTCAAATATAACGGAACTGTTATAGATATAAAACCAATTGCCACGCCTTGAACTAATCTTGAGAATAATAAAAAATCATAACTTTCAGCAAAATAAATCATAAAAACTGATATCGTAAATATCAGCCCAGATGCTGTGATCATATTTTTTCTACCAAAAATATCTGCTAGTACTCCACCTATAAGAATTGCGAAGGCTCCACCAAATAAAACAGAACCTCCTAAGAATGATTCTTGTGCTGCAGTCATACCCAATTCAGATTTGATAAAAGGTAAAGCACCGCCTATTATACCTATATCATATCCATACAACATCCCACCCATTGCTGAGAAGAATATAATCATAAAGACTTTAAGCTTATTAGCTTCTTTCATTCTTTTCTCCTTAAAAAAAATAAAGCCATCAGTAAATTATCATTTCAAAATAAATTAAACAGTTTCGGTAACTTTTTTTAGATTACTTGGACTATCAGGGTTATATCCTAATGACAATGCCAATTCATTTACCATTAGGTAGAATTTTTGCAATATAACTACAGTTTCAAGAATTGGATGAATTTTTACATCAATATGTAAATGAACCTTTGCATCAGATTGATTATCAGTTGTAGCAAATACAGTTCTAACTCCCAAATCTGTCATTCTCTTAACAATCTCACGAGTACCTTGAGCACTTTCATCATGCTGCAAAATAGTAAATGTTGTAAAAGTTTGATTCATAAGAGCAAATGGACCATGTAATACTTCAGCAGAGCTAAATGCTTCAGCATGTATTCCACAAGTTTCTTTAAACTTCAAAGCCATCTCTTGGACTATTGGAAATCCAAAACCTCTTCCGATGACAAACATATTTTTACTTTTTTTAAGCTCCTCTATAGCTGGAGTCCAATCAGAATTTAGACTTCTCTCTAGTGCTTGTGGAAGATTATTTAAACTATCCAATAAAGCTTGATCTTGGTTATATTCAGCTACAATATTTACTAGCGCTACTAAAGAAGTTATTACACTTTTCGTTGCTACAACTGCATTTTCTGCATCAGCTCTTACAGGTAAGACCAAGTCTGCGCTATCTGCTAAAGGAGATTTCTCAACATTCACTATCGCTAAAGTAGTACATCCAGCTTTCTTACAACCTTCAAGTGCTAGACGCAAATCTGGACTACCACCGGACTGTGATATACCTATAGCTAATGTATGTTCATCACCTATATTTTTGTTATAAATAGTTGTTATAGATGGTGGCAAAGACGAAACACTAAATCTAAGTTGTGTTTCAAATAAATACTTTGCATAATTCGCTACACAATCAGAACTGCCTCTCGCTACAGTAATAACTCTTTTAATATTTTTTTCCTTAAGAGTTTTAACTATAGTATTAACAATATCTTTATTAAGTTTAAGTTGATTAGCAACTTTCTCGAAGCTACTACTAGCCTCCTGATGCATAAGAGTTTTTGTCATATTAACTGATGAAATAAAAATTATAGGTAATCCATTATAAGCTTGTTTTTTTTATTTTTACAACAAAAAACATCTATCAAATTTAAACTGTCATTATTAATTTTTGATAACTTATCTCTTCGCCATTTACTATGTATACCAAATTAGTAAACCATGTTAAAATCCTTCTCTACAACTTTCTATAATAGGTTTTAAATATGGTAATTTTACTTATAATCTCAATCGCCTTATTAATATACTTACACATTAAGCAGGTTAGTTTTAATTTTAGAACAATATTCGCTCTAGTTACTGGAATAATTATTGGTATTATCTATAACTGGACTGATAGCTATAGTAATAGTTTCATCCAAATTAGTAATATATTGGGTGACGGTTATATTTCTTTACTTAAGATGCTAATTATCCCTATTGTTCTAACATCTATTATCCATTCAATAGTAAATCTAAAAAACTATGAAGGTTATTATGTTATAAAATTTGCATATAAAACAATAGCAATACTACTCATATTAACTGGAGTAAGTGCTGCTATAGGAGCTACTGTTGCTATCATAATGAATTTAGGTCATGGTATAGATATCGCATCTATTACAGGCAATGTTGCTAAAGATATAAAAACATCAAGCATATCTGAGACTGCCTTAGGATTTTTACCTGAAAATATTTTCCATCAGATGGATAATAATAATGTAATGGCCGTAGTTATATTTGCAATACTTCTTGGCTTCTCAATGCTAATAGCTCATCGTGAAGATAGTAAATTAGCAGCTCCTTTCATCAGTTTTGTAGATTCAGCATTTTTCGTAATAAAGAAATTAGCTAGAATGATTATTACTATCACACCTTATGGTGTAGTTGGATTGATGATACAAATGAGCATAGAGCTAGATAACAATAGCATTTCTATAGCTTTATATTTTATCTTCACTTGTTATATAGCATTAGCAATTGTTCTAATAATGCATATTGTTCTATTAGTTATATTTAGAACTAACATTGTAAGATTCTACAAAAGTATTTGGAAAGCTATGTTAGTTGCTGCTACATCTAGATCTAGTATGGGCACTCTACCATTATCAATCAATGGTTTAAACAAATACGGTACTACCAGTAGTATTGCTACATTTGCACCAACTATGGGTACTACCCTAGGCATGAATGGTTGTGCTGGGGTATTTCCTGCAGTGCTAGCAATAATGGCAATGAATGCTACAGGTGTAGATATTACATTTTCAACTGTGATATTGATTTCGCTAATCTGTATGTTGGCTTCACTAGGTGTATCTGGAATTCCAGGTACAGCATTTGTTGCTGCGGGTGTTGTTTTTTCTTACTTTGGGCTACCTTGGCAAATGATTGCTTTGATAATCGGTGTTGACGCTATTATCGATAGCTTTAGAACTCCTCTAAATATTCACGGTACTATGACAACAGCTATTATCGTAGATAAAACTACCAAAGCTTCTTAACACGCTAATATTTGATAAACTATTTAAGTACCGCAAAAAGTAAATCTAACTTTCTCTTGCTCTAGAGGTTCTGCCATATATTTCTTAGTGAGAGCATTTAATTCATATGGTGTTTCAAGTGCTGTCACGAGACTTTGAAGAATGCTAAAATTACCATTTTCTGCAAACTCAAGTGCTTTTTCAACTTGATGATTACGCGGGATTATTACTGGATTAGATTTCATCATACTTTCGAAATTGATATCGTAATTGACATATTTATCTAACCAATCTTTTAAGCCTTTATTTCGCAAGTGATCAAAATTGTTATAGCTTAGATTATAGAACGTATTTGTATAATCTAACTTATGCTTAAACATATCAATAAGCAAACCGGAAATAAGTTCATCATCGTATTCGCTATTGACACTAAAACCTATTTTACTAAGAAACATTTGTCTCCATTTTTGCTTATAAATTTCTGAATAACTTTGCAGTTTATCTTGAGCTAATTTAATAGATTCATCCTCATCCTGTGAGATAAGTTTCAATAAACTTTCTACTAGTCTTGCAATATTCCAGCCAGCAATTGATGCTTGATTAGCAAACGCATATCTTCCATCTCGATCTATTGAACTAAAAACAGTATCAGGATCATAAGTATCCATAAATGCACAAGGTCCATAGTCAATAGTTTCGCCTGAAATAGTCATATTATCAGTATTCATAACCCCATGAATAAAACCTACTCTTTCCCATTGTGTTATTAAAGTTGTCTGTTTATCAATGACATAGTCAAGTAAGCTCAAAGCTTTATTATCAGTGTATGGAATATTATGTCTAACAATCGTATAGCCTAATAATTCTTGGCTATAACTTTCACCAAGCATCGCTGCATACTGAAAGGTACCTACTCTAATGTGACTACTTGCAACTCTAAGAGCTATTGCTCCTTGTTGTAATTTATTTCTTTGAATATTTTCACCTGTTGATATCACAGCTAAAATTCGGCTAGTTGGTATGCCTAGATTATGCATAGCTTCACTAACTATATATTCTCTAAGCATTGGCGCTAAAGCTGCTTTGCCATCACCGCCTCGAGAGAATTTAGTTAAGCCGGCTCCCTTTAAATGAAAATCAACCAGCTCTCCATTTGCTTTTTTATACTCACCAATTAAGATAGCTCGACCATCTCCTAGCATTGTAAAATTACCAAACTGATGCCCGGCATAAGCTTGGGAAATCGGCTTTTTACTATTATAACCTAAGAAAGTTTTTAATAATTCTTGCTCTGATTTACCTTCTAAATCTAAACCTAAATCCTTAGCTAAACTATTATTTACAATCAGTAACTTTGCATCGGGATATCTGTATACTTTTTGGCTTGAATAAAACTCATCAGATAAATCTGTATAATCATATTGAAAATTAATCATAAAATCTAAACTTTACCATTTTAGTATAATTTTAGCAGAGTATAGATAATAACACAGCTTTTAAGGTAAAATAGATACTATAAGCGCTAGGATAAGGAGTCAGGTAATTATGGAATATCTCAAACTAGCAATAGTTGATTCTGAAAACTATAATAATTTCTCTCATATTTCTGGGGGTAATTTTGACAGAGTAATTGTCTTTACAAATCCACAAGAATTAGAAGCAAACTTCAATAAAACCCAAATCTATCATAACTTTGAACTTGTACCAATAATTTATGGTGAAGGCAACAAAGATAATATGGATGGTTATATCTGTGCTAAAGTTGGTGAGTATGTCGAAAGATATCGTGATTTCCGTACTTACCTTAGCATCACAATTTTTAGTAATGATCGAATTTTTAGAGGTATTGCGTCATACTATACACGTAAGGGATTCAACATAGCCACTGCTGCTCCTAACCAATGCGACACTGGTAATAGTAATACTGATCCTAAAATACGTATCAAAAAATTCCTTGAATGTTACGAAGGTGTCGTTGATAAAACATTTAAAAAACACTTTAATGAAACAAATCAAGATGCCTTCTATAGACTCATTAGAAGACATTTAGACAAAGATATACCTAGACAAATTACAGATCTTTTCGTTGAAAATAATATTGTATTCTTTTCAAATAAATCACGTAAGATTGGTATTGATGAATCTAAGTATAACCTTTTGTAATGTTTTAATAAGGTACTGGATATACGATTTTTATAATGCTAAAATATCGCAACTTTTTATTTATATAATCATTTTTTTAGAGTTAATTATGGAATATAGAAAATACATTTGTATCGTTTGTGGTTTAATTTATGATGAAGCTGAAGGTTGGCCAGAAGATGGTATCGAACCTGGTACTAGATGGGAAGATGTCCCTGAAGATTGGGAGTGTCCTGACTGTGGTGTTGGTAAGGAAGAGTTTGAACTATTAGAAGAATAATTTCTTAAATGGTCTCATTGTTCCAAGAAATATCTTTTGAAAATAAAGATTTCATTGTAATGAGAGATGATCTAAATACCCTATCTTCTCTGGTAATAAAGCCAGAAAATTAGCTTATGTTCTAAAGAATCCAGATAAATATTCTCACATCAAAACTATTGTATCTTTTGGCGGTAATCAATCTAATTTCATGTTGGCATTGTCGCAGCTAGCTAAGATTAAGGCTTGGAATTTCCATTATTGGATAAAACCATTACCAAAATTTCTTGAGAGTGCCAAAAATGGTAACCTAAAGCTAGCACTAGAAAATGGCATGCAGTTATTTGAAACTACAAGCTCTCTAAGTCTAGAAAATATAAAAACAAATTACAATATAGACAATAGTCTTTACTTCTTTGATCAAGGTGGTAGAAATAGTCTTGCTGAACAAGGCATAGCTGACTGTGCTAATGAAATTAAAAAGTACTCTCTAGAAAATGATATTGATAATTATAGTGTTGTTGTAGCATCTGGTACTGGCACAACTGCATTATATCTTGAAAAGTATCTGCCAGACAAAGTTTATACTGTTGCATGTATTGGTGATAATCAATACTTGAAAAAACAATTTAATGATATTGATAATCGTCTCAAACATCCTAGAATTCTCAATTTAAACTTTAAAACTCATTTTGGGCAATTAGATACCCAAAATTACACGATATATCAAAAGCTTATAGAGCAAACAAAAATTGAGTTTGATTTACTTTATGACCCTATAGCATGGCGCGCATTATTAAATGAGCATCATAAACTTACAAAGCCTATTATCTACATTCACTGTGGTGGAACTAGTGGCAATGAAACAATGATTGCTAGATATACAAGACTAACAAAATAACTTGTTAAATATACTGTGCTACTAATATTTTGTTTAGATGCTTTCTTAGTTCTATAATATTTGTCTTAACAGATTTACATAGATTGTAAGTAGTATTAAGCCTCTCTGTTGTTGAATTACTAAATCTTATACTACTAAGATTTGCCTTTGGAGAACTCTCAATAGCTGTTAACACTGTAGATTCTTGTAAATCTAATGGTTCTTGTAATATTTTTACTATCTGTCGAGCATAAGCTTTGATTTGCTCAGTTTTTGAAGAAAAGTCATGTTCATGGTTAACATATTCAAACATTTTATAAGCTATAGACATTCTCATTTGCTCTTCGAGAAATATATAAGCTAATTGATGCTCTATATTTTTACTCAATTTCTCATCATTACCAAACTCTAAAGATTTCCATTGGTGCAATAGAATATCCATCCTTTTAAGCTGCGTTTTTATGATACGCATTCTTTGATGAAACCTATTTTTATTTTGCTGTATTAGCTTTTTGATTTCTTTAGGTTGATTTTTTGTAGATAATCGATTTATTGACTGTTCTAATTGATTTAGATTGTTTGTTATATCTGGAACAGTATCAACAACTTCTACCAAATCAAAATCAGGCGCAACTTCAGATACTGCTAAATAACATTGTTTATAAATACCTGAAATATGGTTATATTTCTCAAGAATTCCCGTTCTTAAATTCTCTATAGAATTAAATAAATAATCTTTTTTAACATCTTCAAACTTGGAAACTACCTTTAGATAATAGATTTTTCTACCTGATAGTAGCTCTATAAAAAGAGTTATAACATTATTCGCATCTTCTAAATCAAATAGATTATACATCCCAGCACTATTATAAACTTTAGATAAAAAGCCTACTTTTCTGTCAAGCCCCATTTTTAGATCTGAATATTTGCCTACTAAAGCTTGTAAGAACTTCTCTTTTAAATCTTCAGAAATACTTTGACTAGTACTTATCTGTTTATAAAACTTTATTAGCTTACGTTTGTTAGCTGGCGTATCAATAGGAAAACCATTATCACGATGTAAATATATAATCTCAGCAAATTCCGCCATTTCTTTATCAAAGTGCAGTTCAAAAGCATAAAAAATTTCTTTACTTGTTGGATGAGATTTAGCAAGAATTTCATATGCAATTTTGTTGTCTCGTACTTGATCAGTTAAATTACTCAGAACAATCTTTTTAGACAAATATAAACTTTGATATGACTCCTCGATCACATATAGAAATTTATCTTGCATCTATTCTTTGTTACGATGTTTGATTGAGTCAAAAACAATTTTGCTAATAAAACCCACTAACCCTACAAAGAAAACATAAAAAGAAAAGTACGCAACAGTAACTAGTGGGACTTTTTGACCATTACTAAGATAATAGCCTAAAGTTATAACTATGATTGTAACGGGTCCAGCTGCCCAAAGTATAGATAGTATCGCAGCTTTGATATCAGCACGATGAATCGATGATATCAGCTCACTAACATAAGTATCATTGTATGAGTTTCTACTCTTAAAAACTGCTTTTACTTTGTTAACTTGTGACAGCATACTCCAACTACATTTATAAGTTATTAATAAGTTCACTTTAAATTTTAACAAAATTAGACTAATAACTCCAAATTAGCCATAATTTCAACTTGAGTACTAAACATACAAAACTTTTTATTATTAAAGATTATTTGCTTTAATATATTTTTAGCACGATGATCTTCTGTTGCATATATTAAAAATAGAAAACTACTTTCAAACTAAAGTATCTATTTTTTTAGGTACTTTTACACCTTATTAGTCTATAATAGTTGGTGATTTTATAAAAATAGGTATCTCTAATGATTGAAAATTTAAGAAATATTGCAATTATTGCGCACGTTGACCATGGTAAAACAACATTGGTTGATAAGTTACTACAACAATCAGGAACACTTAAAAACCGTGGACCTGAAGTTGAAAGAGTTATGGACTCTAACGATATTGAAAAAGAAAGAGGAATCACAATCCTTGCAAAAAATACTGCTTTAAAATGGAATGACTATAGAATTAATATCGTAGACACTCCGGGGCATGCTGACTTTGGTGGTGAAGTTGAACGTGTACTATCAATGGTTGACTCTGTACTACTACTAGTTGATGCTGTTGATGGTCCTATGCCTCAAACAAGATTTGTAACAGAAAAAGCTTTTGCTCAAGGTCTAAAACCTATCGTAGTCATCAATAAGATTGATAGAGATGGTGCTCGTCCTGATTGGGTTGTTGATCAAGTGTTTGACCTTTTTGACAGATTAGGTGCAACTGATGAGCAATTAGATTTCCCTATTATTTATGCTTCTGCAATTAATGGTTGGACAACTAATGATCTTGATCAGAAAAAAGAAGATATGACAGATCTTTTCAAGGCTGTTATAGAGAACGTTGAACATCCTGCTGTAGATGAAGATGGACCATTCCAAATGCAGATATCATCTTTAGATTATTCTAGCTTCACAGGAACTATTGGTATTGGTCGTATACAAAGAGGACGTATCAAGACAAATACTCCTGTAACTATCGTGAATGCTAAAGGTGAAAAAAGAAATGGTCGTGTACTGCAAATATTAGGCTATCTTGGTTTAGAAAGAAACGAAGTACCAGAAGCTAGCGCTGGAGATATAGTTTGTGTAACAGGTATGGAAGGACTAAAGATCTCTGATACTCTATGTAATCCTGATCATGTCGAAGCATTACCTGCTCTTTCTGTTGATGAGCCTACTATCAGCATGACTTTCCAAGTAAACAACTCTCCTTTTGCAGGTAAAGAAGGTAAATTTGTAACATCTAGACAAATCAAAGATAGACTAGAAAAAGAGTTAATTCACAACGTAGCATTAAGAGTTGAACAATTAGATGATCCTGATAAATTCAAAGTTTCAGGTCGTGGAGAACTTCATCTTTCTATTTTACTAGAGAATATGCGTCGTGAAGGTTATGAAATTGCTGTATCTCGTCCGCATGTAATTTTTAAAGATGTTGATGGTGAAAAGCATGAGCCATATGAACAAGCTATTATAGATATCGAAGAAGAACATCAAGGTACTGTAATGGAGCGCATGGGCATACGTCAAGGTGAGCTTAAAAATATGGAACCAGATGGAAAAGGTCGTGTAAAACTTGAATTTATTATTCCATCGCGTGGTTTGATAGGTTTCTATACAGAGTTCCTAACTATTACATCTGGATCAGGTATACTGAACAAAGTGTTCGATCATTACGGACCAATGAAGAAACAAACTCTAGAAACTCGCCAAAATGGTACTCTAGTTTCTATGGTACCTGGTAAAGCATTAGCATATGCTCTTTGGAATCTTCAAGAGCGTGGTAAAATGTTTATCGGTCACGGTACTGAAGTTTATGAAGGTATGATTATAGGTATTCATAGTAGAGATAACGATTTGGCTGTAAACCCTTGTAAAGGTAAGCAGCTAACTAATGTTCGTGCTTCTGGTAAAGATGATGCTCTTACTCTAGTTACTCCAATTAAATTGACTCTTGAATATGCTCTTGAGTTTATCGAAGATGATGAGCTTGTAGAAATTACTCCAGTGTCTATTAGGTTAAGAAAAAAACATCTAACAGAATCTGATCGTAAAAAAGCATCTCGTGGTGCGCTTTAATTAAATACATTCTTTCAAACCAATTCTTTTCTTACTTTTTATCTAAAGCTCTTATTCATAAGGAATTTAATATGCAAAGATTAAAAAATAAAGTCGCACTAATAACAGGCTCTGCTAGAGGAATAGGTAAAGCTATATCAGAACTATTTGCTAGTGAGGGAGCTAATGTTATTGTTTCAGATATAAACGATAGCTTGGGTAATCAAACTGTTAATGAGATTAACTCATCAAATTGTGAATATAAACACTTAGACGTTAGTCTTGAAGATGATTGGATAATTATTAGTAAATATATTAGGTCTAAATTTGGTAAACTTGATATTTTAGTTAATAATGCTGGCATTACAGGTTTTATAGAGAGTTCTGGCCCTCATAACCCTGAGGATTTAGATATGGATTCTTGGCAAAAGGTTCATTCCATAAATTCTAATGGTGTAGCCTTAGGATGTAAATATGCTATCAAACTTATGAAAGAAAATGGTGGAAGTATAATCAATATTTCTTCCCGTTCTGGACTTATAGGAATACCTCAAGCTGTTGCATATGCTTCGAGTAAAGCATCTGTAAGAAATCATACAAAATCTGTTGCCTTATATTGTGCAGATATGGGATATAACATTAGATGTAACCCTATTCATCCTGGTGCAATATTGACGCCAATGTGGGATGAGATGCTACCAAAAGATAAAGATCAAAAACAAGCAACTATTAAAACTATTGCTCAGGATATACCTTTGAAGAAAATGGGTGAGGCAAAAGATGTTGCTTATGCAACTTTATATCTAGCATCTGATGAATCAAAATATGTCACAGGGATTGAACTAAATGTAGATGGTGGAATACTTGCAGGAAGCTCTGCTGCACCAAGAGATAGAAAGGAATAAGAAAATTTAAATAACTTGATATAAATCAATAGCCTATAGCTAAAGCATTACCTCTACGTGGATCTGCAGCACCATAGACATACTGTCCATCAGACATTACAGATTCAGCAGCACCCATAGCAGCATAAGGAGTTACAGTATTACCCATTTTCTTAAGTAAATTGATAGTATCCGCAGATATACCTTGCTCTACACCTATCTCTTCTGGCCATAGTTGACTATGCATACGAGGATTGTTAACTGCTGATTGTAGGCTCATATTATAATCTATGATATTTAAAATTACTTGTAGTGTTGTTGTGATAATACGGCTTCCACCTGGTGAGCCCGTAGCTAAAAACGGCTTACCATCTTTATTAATAACAATTGTTGGAGTCATTGAACTTAATGAGCGCTTATTTGGAGCAACTGTATTAGCTTCACCTTGGACTAAACCAAACACATTTGCCACACCTACTTTTGCTGCAAAATCATCCATTTCGTTATTTAACAAGATGCCTGTTCCTGGTACAACAATACCATTCCCATAAGAATAATTAAGCGTATAAGTATTTGATACCATATTGCCATCTTTATCAACTACACTAAACTGAGTAGTCTGAAGTTTTTCATGATCTTCTGTATTAACTGTACTTATATCTTTACTTGGAATATGTTTATCCGTAGTGATTTTTTGTGCAATCTGTTTTGCATATTTTTTAGATAAGAACTTAGCTAAATCCATCTTAACAAAATCAGGATCCCCTAAGTCAGAATTTCTATCATTATAAGCATAACTCATTGCATTACTCATAAGATTAATCGTTTTAGCACTATTATTACCATAATCAGCTAATGGAAAGTTTTCTAGAATATTTAATAATTCTATCAAAATCACACCACCTGAGCTTGGTGGAGGCATAGAATATATTGTATAACCACGATATGTCCCTTTAAGTGGCTTCATTTCTTCGACATTGTAATTCTTCAAATCTTGTAATGTTATTAGACCACCATTTTTAGCCATACTATCTGCTATTTTATGAGCGATATCTCCCTCATAGAAGGCTTTTTTACCTTGTTTTGCTATTAGCTTCAGACTATTAGCAAGTTCAGGCTGTTTTAAGATTTCTCCAACAGCATAAGCAGAGCCATCTTTCTTGTAAAAGATTTTCATAGCCTCTGGTGATTTTTCAAGCCATGGTTTTGCAGTTATAAGCGACTGATTTAGGTCATAGTTCACTGGGATACCATCTTCAGCAAGCTCGATAGCTGGAGCAATAACTTGTGATAATTTCAATTTACCATACTTTTGTTGTACATCAACCAAACCTGCTACAGTACCTGGCACACCTGAAGCACTGTATGAACCAGAAACTTTAGCATAATCGACATCTCCTTTATCGTTTAAGAACATATCTTTAGATGCTTTTGCAGGAGCTTTTTCACGGTAGTTTATTGCTATATTCTTATTGCCATCTTGTAAATGGACAATCATAAAACCACCACCACCGATATTACCAGCTCTAGGTAGTCTAACAGCCAAAGCAAAGCCAACCGCAACTGCAGCATCTACAGCACTACCACCTTGTTTTAATATATCTAAACCGACTTGACTTGCTAAGGCCTCTTGAGAGGAAACCATACCATGAGTTGCAACAACTGGTTGAGCAATTTGCATCTCTTCTTGAATAGGGATAAAATCATAACCTGTTGGTACTGGTGCAGCAACCAAAGCTAAATTTGGGCTAGATTGTATTCTCAATGTTTATAGAGATACCAAAATGTACTTCATTAGGTGTCAAGTAATTTAAACATTTCTTAGGTCTATTATTCAAGTCTATCTGTAACTTTCTAATGTATTGATGAGATATATTGTTAAAGTTAGTACCTTTAGGTATAAATTGTCTGATATACCTATTCATGTTTTCATTAGTACCTCTTTGCCAAGGACTGTATGGATCAGCAAAGAATACTTTGATGCCAGTCTTGCTAGTT
>NZ_WBSX01000060.1 GCF_009823375.1 Francisella noatunensis subsp. noatunensis
CTATCTCAGCATTATAGTCACTATTTATACTAGTGCGATTAAGTTCCTTTTTTATAGCTCTTTCACTATAGCCAATTTTATTGGCTATTTGAGATGTTTGGTATCCTAATTTAAGTAATTCTTCTATGCAATATCTATTTGAAAGAGTTAAGTGCTTTGGCATTTTTTAGTTCCTTATCGTTTATTTTAGTTTCGTCAAAACCTAATAAACTATATTTGGAACTCTCTTTCAACTATTTAAAACTTTCAGAATACAATCTAGCATATATTAAATATATAGTCGTATAAGACTTTCATAGAAAACTAAATTATTAGACTAACAAAAAAGCTCTATGACTCGACGTCTAAAGCTAAACTCAGGATACTCAACTCCAACAAAATATAGACCGTGTGCTTTAGCTGTTTCAGCTGCTTTTGTTCTATCCTTAGCTTCTAATACTAGCTTAATCCATTCTGGAGATTCAAACTCTAAACCTACTTTTAGTAAGGAGCCTATAAAATTTCTAATCATATGGTGCAAAAAAGCATTGCCAACAACCTCAAATACTATAAAACTTCCCTGTTTAATAAACTCAGCTTTTTGAATATTTCTAAATGGTGTATTTGACTGACATTGAGATGATCTAAAAGATGTAAAATCTTGCTCACCTAATAAGTATTTACAAGCTTGATTCATTTTATCTATATTTAGCTGACGATTTTCCCACAAGCAGTGTTCTGCGAATATTGATGAGCTAATTGCAGAATTATAGATAATATAATTATAAGTTCTATTTGTCGCTGTAAATCTAGAATTAAAATCATTATCAACTACTTTAATATCTAGTATTTTAATATCTTGTGATAAAAGAGCATTCGTTCCCCTCATCCAAGAACTAAGATTCCTATCTGCATCTGAATGAAAGTTAACAACTTGCGAAGTCGCATGTACTCCGGTATCAGTTCGCCCTGCACAAGTAACTTCTATATTTTGATTTGCAATTTTTGAGAGTGCTTTTTCTAGCTCTTCTTCAATACTTGGTGAATGAGACTGTCTTTGCCAGCCACAATAGTTTTTACCAAAGTACTCGATTTGTAGTAGATAATTTTTCATAATTAGCCAAGAAATTTAACAACTCTAGAATGAAGTATTTCCATCTCTTTTGGAATCAATTTTGAGAAATTGATAAAACCATGTACTAAACTATCAAAGTGATAATGTTGTACCTCAACATTATGTCTAAGAAGTCTTTCAGCAAATAATAATCCCTCATCTTTTAAAGGGTCATAGCCTGCTGTCATAACTAAAGTTCTCGGCATATTATCCAATTCTTTAATATAAAATGGAGATATTTCTGGAGAACATTTGTCCATACCTTCAGGCACGTACAACTCAGAATACCATTTTGTTTTTGCTTTAGTTAAAATATAGCCACTAGAATAGTCTTCAAGCGATTTCGTAGGCATATGCGATAAATCAACAGATGGATATAGAATAATATTATTCCCAATTTTAACACTACTTTTCTGAAGTAGATTATAAGTTGCCAAAACTGTCAAATTAGCTCCTGCGCTATCACCCATTAAAGTAAATTTCTTACGAGAAACTCCTAGCCTTTTAGAGTGCAGATAAACATACTCTGCAACAAACTCGACATCATTTAGACCAGCTGGAAATTTATGTTCAGGTGCAAGACGATAATCAACCGCAAAAACAATCCTATTGGTAGTCAATGCAAGCTTACGACAAAAAGCATCAAATGAATCAAGTGTACCAGATACAAATCCTCCGCCATGAGAAAAAATTATTACCTTAAGTTTCTCATCAACTTTAGGATTATATACTCTAACAGGGATATTGTGACCATCATTATGTGTAATTTCAATATCTTCAACACTCTCAAGATCCACTTTAGGATAACTATATAACCCTAGTGATGCAGCAGCCTTTCTTGTGGTATCAATATCTTGACGATTGCCATCTCTGTCAAACTTACTAATGAAAGTCAATAAATCCTGTAGTTTAGCAGGTATAGTCTTGATACCACCATATAAGTCTGGAACTTTTTTAAGGATTTCAGCATCAAGAGCTTCTTCATGTTCAGAATTATCTCTAGCTATGACTTTAAGCCATTCTTTTTTATTTGGAGATAACGACTCAATAGGTGTTGATAAATATCGAGCAATACCAAGCTCATGACAATCATTTTCAGCATAAAAAGGTAAATTATTTACTAACCACTTAACTAGTTTTTCTGTTTTCAGATTATTTGTTTCTCTTATCTCTAAAACGTTATAGAGATTTCTAACATCATATGACCAAGGAACATAGTCAACAATAAAGTTACAGCTAATATAGTTAAGCCCAGCTTCTCTTGCTAAAGCAAACTCTGGAAATGCTGTCATACCTATGACACCACCTCCCATACTCTGGAAGCATTTAGCATCTATTATAGTAGGGAACTGTGGTCCATCTATACATACGTAGCTCTGTTTAAAATGAATATCAAAATCAAATTCTTGTTTCTTTGCTCTAATTTCTTCAGCTATACTCTCTGTTATAGGTTTTGAAAGAGATACATAGTTAAGCAGTCCCTGCTCACAAAAAGTAAATTCTCGTAAAGATTTTGTTCTATCAATGAACTGATATGGAGTAACCATATCTCCAGGTTTTAACTCTTCTCTTAAACTTCTAACTGAAGATAAGGCAATTATAGAAGTAGCTCCATATTTTTTCAAAGCATATATATTTGCTTTGTAGTTTATTTGATGTGGTAATATATTCTGACCTAAACCAGTTCTATTCAGGAATAATGCTTCTTTATCTTCTATTTTTATTTTAAAGAGGCCGTTTGAGCATAACCCAAATGGAGTTTCTCGTGATAGTTCCTCTATAATCTCAAAATCATCAAAAGATTCAAAACCACTGCTTCCTACAATTGCCCACATATGTTATTTATCCAAAAGTTGTTTCTAATATTTTTCTATCTTTACAGAAGAGTTCTATTCTAAATTTATCGTCCTCATTTACTACTCCAACACCTTTGGGTGTTCCTGTCATTAGTAAATCATTTTCAGCCACAGATATCTCATTTTGCCTTAAAAAATCTATAATTTGTTGCGGTTTATAAATCATTAAATCGTAGCCACCTCGCTGAATTAAAGAGTTATTTTTATACGCTTTAAAGTTTAGAAACTCAATATCCTGATTATTAATCTTAACAAACTCGCTAATCACAGCGCTATTATCAAAAGCTTTAGCTAATTCCCATGGCAGTCCTTTGGCTTTAAGTTTTGATTGTAAATTTCTATCAGTTAAATCTAAGCCTAAACCTACAGCTTTTATATTTGAATCATGATCAAATGCAAAAACTATCTCACATTCATAATGAATTTCTCTAGCTGATGATAATCTAAGATTTTTAGATATGCTCGAATTAAGCTTGATAAATATGACTGGGCTCTCTGGAACTTCATTATTTAGCTCATGAATATGTTCAACATAATTCCTACCAACACAAACCACTTTTGATTTTGTCAGATCAATTTGCATAATTTATTTCCTTTTATGAATTGTGTAATCAATTACAATTTAAAATTTTCTCCAAGATATACTTTTCTAACTGTCTCATCAGCTAAGACTTCTTCTGGTGAACCAGCGGCTAGCATATTTCCAGCATTCACAATATATGCTCTTTCACAAATATCAAGCGTCTCACGTACATTATGGTCTGTAATTAATACACCTATCCCTCTATCTTTAAGATGTCTTACAACTTCTTTAATTTCAATTACAGAAACTGGGTCAACCCCTGCAAATGGTTCATCGAGGAGAATAAACTTAGGGTCCATAGCTAAAGCTCTTGCAATTTCAACTCTTCTTCGCTCTCCACCAGATAAACTCATACCCAAACTTTTGCGAATATGTTGAATACTAAACTCATCTAAAAGTTCATTAAGTTTTTCTTCAATTTGGACTTTATTAAGCTCTTTACGAGTTTCTAATATAGCTATAATATTATCTTCTACACTTAGCTTTCTAAATACAGAAGCCTCTTGAGGTAAATATCCCAACCCTCTTCGTGCTCTTAAGTGAATTGGCATTTTTGTTACATCTTCATCACCCATGCGTATCTTGCCACGTGTAGCAGCGACAAGTCCAACAATCATATAGAAAGAAGTGGTTTTCCCAGCACCATTAGGACCTAGTAACCCAACAATTTCACCTGTTGAAACTTTCATAGATACATTATTTACTACCCAGCGAGCACCATACTTTTTGCCTAATTTTTTTGCTTCTAATGTATATTTTTCCATTTTAAACCACTCTTGAAATTATGTACTGGTGTTATAAGTGTTCAACCCTGTCACACTTCCTTTTTGTCTATCTTTACCATAATCACTAATAGGTGTAAGCCCAGTATCAATTCTAGTCTGGTTCTGCACCCCATCTAAGATTATTGTAGATCTTCTATTTTCACTACTTGGAATAGATATTAAATCGTGATCAATATCAAAGATTACTTTTTCACCTTTGTAAACATTATCATTTTGATAAGCTACAGCCTTTCTATACATTTCTAGATGCTTATCATTCACATGATAAATTACCATCTTTGACTGACCTTCAACAGGTCCCCTAGTCGCAGTTTTGACTGTATTATAATCTGGATTTGAGTTTGTAGGATAAGTATAAAATTGAGAATTATGATTATCATCCGAAATCATAGTGAAGGTTTTTAGCTTCTTTTTATCATCTAAATTTATTACTAGTCTTTGACCAGATATAAAGTTACACTCTTTTTGCTCAGCACAAAGTTTTTTAGCTGTCGTTAGCCAACTTTGTTGTAATTGTTCTAGAGTTAGTGAATGATCTCTTTCGAAGTAAACAATATTATCTTTAGGCGTTGTAGGCTTATGACAAAGAATATGATTATCATGAATCTGCATCACAAATACATTACCTAAATAAGTAATTACACGCCGATTATCATCATAGGTGACACTATCAGAACATATAGTAACAGGACCATACTCCTTTAGACTATTAGTAGGCGAATTATCTTCTTTTTCATTATCAGCAACATTGTCTTCTTGAAGTGCAGCATCATACATTGGGAGACTACTATCAATCTGATTTTCGCTTACATCTGAAAAGGCATATGATGTAAACGAGAGAAAAATTGCCACAATCAATCTAACTCGACGCATAGTAGCTCCTTACATTCTGTCCAAGTCTTATAACCTTTAAGTTTGAGTTGCCAGTTACTCCTATGCCTGTTGTATTATTACCAGTTTCGGGATCGAACATTTTTGTAAATCTAGCATTATAAAAGTCTTTTGAACCTGAGTTATAAAATATCTCTGACGTTTTAATAAAAATCTTATCTAAAGATGTTGAATCAGACTTTTTATTATTTTTAGAGTCTAATGAGTTATCACTAGTGAATATAATGGAATCAACACCATCATATAAGTGAGTTAATTTCTGCCCTGTAAACTGTTGAATATAACCATGTTTAGATTTAACTTGCCATTGCAACTTACCAGTTTTACTATCATAACTTTTTTCAGTAAGATCAATCATAAATAAATCTTGATTGATATAACGCCTTAACTCTTTAGAAAAAAAGTTTGTTGCTAAATTACCTTTTACATCATACTTATTATAAGTAAAATCAAAAGCTTTCAACTCAACTCGATTTTTTTGTTGGTTACTTTTAAGAGGTTTTGCACCATCTAGAGCGTTATAACTTATATAAAGCATAGCAAAGATAATAATTATTATTGAGAGTACATTCGCAAATAAAGAATACTTAGTGAAGAACTTCATCTTTATCCTTATTTCACTCCGCCAAATTCTAAAAAGTCATTAATGATTTTATTATGTAATCCCATATGCTTGATAATATAATCACAAAACTCTCTAACAGCAGCATTACCACCTCTGTTTTGACAAATGTAGTCAGCATATTCTTTTACTATTTCTATCGAATCAAAAGGAGTTGCAGATAGTCCCACTTTATTCATCAAGACAAGATCTGGTAGATCATCACCCATATAAGCAATATCTTGATCATTTAAATCATACTTATTTTTTAAGTTTTCGTATGCCTTAATTTTATTTTTTTGCCCTTGATAAATATCTTCAGCATCTAAGCCCAAGCTTATAAATCTATCATGAACAATCTTTGATTCTTTGCCAGTTATAATAGCTATTCTAACACCTAACTTTTGAAGCAGGACTAAGCCGAGTCCATCTTTGACATTGAAGTTTTTAAATTCATTCCCGTCATTTGAGATTATTATTCTACTATCAGTGAGAACCCCATCAACATCAAAGATCGCTAATTTAATATTTTTCTCTTTACTTATTTTCATTATTAACTTTAAAAAGAATATTTGATTCAGTTATAGATATTATCACAAATGATTCTGAGACTAAAAATATTTAAAACAAAAGAAGAATTTATTTATAGTTACTGACAGATTTTTTAATTTCTTGCTTAGCAAAAGCAGCATTATCCCAACCATCAACTTTTACCCATTTGCCTGAATCCAGATCTTTATAATGAGTAAAGAAATGTTCAATTCTTTGCTTTAGTGTTACCGGTAAATCATCAACATCATTAATATGATCATACTCTTTAGTTAGCTTAGAGCTTGGTACTGCAATAATTTTAGCATCAACACCACCATCATCTTCCATTTTGAAAACACCAACAGCTCTACAGTTAATCACACAACCTACTGCCAATGGATATGGGGCTAAAACTAATACATCAATAGGGTCATCATCATCATAAAGAGTATTTGGAACAAAACCATAGTTACACGGATATCTCATTGTAGATGACATGAATCTATCAACTACAATCATATTACTATCTTTGTCAAATTCATATTTGATCGGATCACTATCTTGAGGTATTTCAATTACAACATTGAAATCATTAGGAACATATTTTCCACAAGGTATATTTTTTAGCATAACAATTTCTCCTATATCTTTGCTAAAGCATAAATGCTTGATACACTACAAAAGAGTCTATCATAAAAACCTTTGTGTTTATAACCTATAAATATTAAAATGTCGTGAGATATTATTTACAAATTACACTTTAATCAAGATTTTAAAGAGGAAAATTATGAAATTTAAAAAGATAGCTTTATTAACAGCTAGTTTGGTGGCCACTACGGCTTTCGCAGCTCCAAATATTTCGTCCAGTTCTGACCCATATTTTAACGGCGGTAATGGACTAGCACAAAAAGATATAATAGTAAGACCAGTTAATATTGAATTAGATGCTCCAGCATGGGTAGCTATGAATTATCGTACTGGAGATATAGTTAGCCAAAAGAATATGGATGTTAGAAGACCTCCCGCTAGCTTAACAAAAATCATGACATCATATATTGTTGCTAGTGAAATCAAAGCTGGAAATCTGAGTTGGGATACTATGGTACCGATAAGTGAAAAGGCTGCTTCTACTGGAGGATCTAAAATGTATGTAAAAGCCGGTGCTAAAGTTTCTGTCAAAAACTTAGTTACAGGCATGGATGTTGTCTCTGGTAACGACGCTACTATTGCTCTTGCTGAGTATATTGGTGGAACAGCCGAAGCATTTACAGATTTAATAAACCAAACAGCTAAAGCAATTGGCATGAACAATACTCATTTTGTCAACCCAGATGGATTACCTGGTGGTGAGCAGTATACAACTGCTCATGATATGGCGCTTTTAGCAAGATCTTACATATATAACTTCCCAGATGCATATAAAATATATGATGATAGAGGCTTGGTATGGAATGCTACACAACAGGAGTCTGTAAGCATTGCAGATCGCAAACAATGCTTACCAAAATTTGATCGTTCTAGTGGTAATGTGTTAGAAAGCTTCTCTGCTAAAGGATTGGATTCTCAAGTTCAGGATAAGTGTTCTAAATTATTTCCTAAAGGTGACAATTTTGTTCTTCAAAATAATAGAAATAGACTTCTATTTACTTTTGATGGTGCTGACGGCATGAAAACTGGTCATACGGACGCGGCTGGTTACTGTCTAGTTTCTTCTGCGAAACAAGATGGTGAAAGATTCATCTTTGTAGTTCTTGGCACTAGCAGTTCAGCTAAGAGAGACTCAGAATCATCTAAACTGCTAAGATATGCTATAAGTAAATATGAAAATGTTCTGCTATACAAGGCTAACTCGCCTGTTACGATAAGTGCAGATAATATTCCTAATGCTAAGGCAGGACAAAAAATAACGGTTGCTTCAACTCAAAACATATACCAAACAGTGCCTAAAACATATATACCATTCTTAAAACAAGGTATAGTCTTCACGCCAGGTATAAAAGCTCCAATTAAAAAAGGACAAACTGTAGGTGAGCTCGTTATAACACTTGGTGATACTAAAGAAAAAATAGCAAGTGTTCCAGTAGTATCTATGAATGATATATCACAAAGAGGTTGGTGGTAATTTTATAACCAAAATAGAGGATTTATGATGTCTGAAGAAAATAATAATAATCAACCAGAAACTTTTTTTGAATTTCCTTGCCAGTTTCCAATTAAAATAATGGCAAACCCTCAAAAAGAAACTGTAGAAGCTATTCTTAAAGTTTTTGAAAAATATGTACCTAAACATAGTGAAATTGATTTTAATTCTAAAGAAAGCAAAACTGGAAAATATATATCTATAACAGCAATATTTACAGCTGATAGTAAAGAGCAATTAGATAATATTTATAAAGAAATATCAAGTCATCCAGAAGTTCATATGGTTCTATAAGAAACTTATATTTATGAAAGAAGATATCATAATAAAGAATTTAAGTTTACAACTATATTCAAAAGTTTTTAAAGATATGGTTGATTTTACAAATAAGCGAAGTGATATTACTAAAGATGAGATTTGGCTTGTTGAGCATCCTAGTGTCTTTACACAAGGTAAGCATGGCAAACCCGAACACATTCTAAACACACATAACATCCCAATTGTTGAAACTGATCGTGGTGGACAAGTTACTTATCATTGTCCTGGTCAGGCTGTAATATATTTTTTGCTAGACATAAAAAGAAATAAACTTGGCGCAAAGAAATTGGTTGATATAGTTGAGCAAGCTTGTACAAATATACTTCAAAAGCATTATAATCTCAATTCTCATACTATTGAAAATGCTCATGGCATATATATAAATAACAAAAAAATAGCTTCTCTTGGCTTAAGAATAAAGCAAGGTAAAAGCTACCACGGCATTGCTATAAATACTAAAATGGATCTTATGCCATTTAGTTATATAAATCCATGTGGTTATACAAATTTACAAATGTGTCAATTATCTGATTTTTCTGACAAAGTAAATGTTGAGACAGTACAAAAGCAATATGTCGATGAGTTTACAGAGTTAATCAAACTATAAACGATTTGTAAGAGAAATTTTTCTAACTGTAATTCTTATGTAAGTTTGATTTTACATTTTCGAGGAATCTTTTTGACTGAACTTTATCACCAAATATATCGTATTTAATAGTTAATGTTAATGAATTGTCAGCTATCCTAGCTACACTAATATTGAATGTACCTTTAAATCTCTTTGAATTTACACTACCATCAATCTCTAATGCTTGATTAGTTATAATGTTTTTAGTTATGGTTACACCTGGCATTTTTGCTAAAGTATCTAAAACAGCCTTATTAACTTCTACAACTGAGTAATCAAGATTCTCTGAATATGATGCAGCTTGATCAACACCATATACACCCGCACCAATTAGCAAGCAACTATTAAGACTTAAAGCACTAAATACCAATATGAATAGAAATACTATTTTTTTCATGCTAGATTGTATTCTGAAAGTTTTAAATAGTTGAAAGAGAGTTCCAAATATAGTTTATTAGGTTTTGACGAAACTAAAATAAACGATAAGGAACTAAAAAATGCCAAAGCACTTAACTCTTTCAAATAGATATTGTATAGAAGAATTACTTAAATTAGGATACCAAACATCTCAAATAGCCAATAAAATTGGCTATAGTGAAAGAGCTATAAAAAAGGAACTTAATCGCACTAGTATAAATAGTGACTATAATGCTGAGATAGCACAGAAGCTATATCAAAGCCGCAGAACTTCAAATAATCATAAGCTATCCTGTAAAGTTAAAAATCTAATAATAGCTTTGTTAAAAAAGAAGATATCTCCGGAACTTATTTGTGGTAGATTAAAACATGAGGGCATTGTTAATATAACTCACAAAGCAATTTACAACTTAATAAGCAAGTTAAAGCTTAGACACTTATTATTTTTCAAAGCTAGACAATATAAATACAAAAAA
>NZ_WBSX01000061.1 GCF_009823375.1 Francisella noatunensis subsp. noatunensis
TAGCTTTTTAACTTTACAGGATAGCTTATGATTATTTGAAGTTCTGCGGCTTTGATATAGCTTCTGTGCTATCTCAGCATTATAGTCACTATTTATACTAGTGCGATTAAGTTCCTTTTTTATAGCTCTTTCACTATAGCCAATTTTATTGGCTATTTGAGATGTTTGGTATCCTAATTTAAGTAATTCTTCTATACAATATCTATTTGAAAGAGTTAAGTGCTTTGGCATTTTTTAGTTCCTTATCGTTTATTTTAGTTTCGTCAAAACCTAATAAACTATATTTGGAACTCTCTTTCAACTATTTAAAACTTTCAGAATACAATCTAGCTTTTAATAATGATGAGCTAGATATAGAAGACTTACTAAATCACCCTATTGGTATAGCATTTTATGACTTTTTAAAGAGTTTCCCTCTTAAATATCATGAAGAACATATCCACCTAACAGGCTCTCTCTCAGCAGAGTTTATTTACCCACGCCTCAAAAATGGTAATATTTATAGCCAAAAAGTAATAAATATCTATGGCGAAAATGCACTACCAATAAACTCTATAGGAGATGTTGAAAAACTTATAGTTTTAAAAGATGGTGAAAAATTCTCGAGATATTTAGATCTTTTGTATCTTGCAAAAATTATTCTCAATACGAAACAAGATCATATAGATGCTGCTTATCACATGGCTAGTGAACTATACCATAAATATAATGTTGGAAGTATTAGGCTTAAATTCACACTATCACGCTCTACAAGTGATGAAAAAGAAGCAATTTTAAATGAGGACTTGGCAACAGAAGAAGATGTAGTTCTTGGACTTTATGAAGGCTTTGAGAAATTCAAAGAAGAATATCCAGATTTTGGTTATGTACTTTCTCCATCATTTAGAAAAGAAGCTAATTTTTTTGATGCTACAAAGTTTAAAACAAAAAAAGAAAGTTTTGAATACCAAGTAAACTGTCTAATCGATATATTAGAAAAATATCCATTTCTACAAAATGTAATGAAAGATATAGATACTGTCGGTGATGAAAAAAATATCTACAAAAAAGCCCATTTTGAAACATTAAAACAAGGAATTAGAAAACTGCAATATTATGGTTTCAAAATTCGCTCACATCATGGGGAGACTTTTCACACACTAAAGAAAGGTGTTCAAGCAGTTGATAATGCTTTAAATATTTGGAATATTGATACACTAGAACATGGCCTATCAATAGGTATCAATCCAAACTATTACTTTCAAAGATTGCTACAAAAAGTTCTATAACTTAATCAAAATTCTCAACCTCTTGATGACAAATCTATGGAGTATCGTGAAATACAAGAAATTCATTGGAATGAAAATAACTCCTCAATTAGAGATAAAATCACAAATGGAATAAAACTAAATTCTGATGAGGTTTTAGAATTTACAAAAATAAAATTCCATACAGCTATTGAAATAGAAAGATATCAACATGATGTTCTAAATAGAATTATCAGTAAAAATATTGGTGTCGTTGGTCTTCCTTCTTCTAATATCAAATTAACTACAGCTATTCCAGACTACAAAGACCACCCTTTTAGCTGGTGGGAGAAAAAAGGTATCAAACTAGGTATTGGTACGGATAACTACATTACTTTAGATACTAACTATATTAGAGAAATGCTGATTATTTTATTTTCTGATGCACATAATCTAAAAATTACTAAATTGCTAATGGTTGCTTGTAAAGAAAATAGACGAGCTTATATTAGTAGCCTATTATGGAAAATGAATAAGAAATAATATAAATAAGATACTGTAATATTAGTAATAATCTACTAAATTTTATCATTTATAATTAATTTATAGTTAGTACTAATCCAAGAACTATATTATTAGAATAACTAATATTACACTCTAAGAAAATGACTTCCTACACTATATTTTCTACTTATTGCTTGTTCTACAAAGAGCTTAGCTAACTTGATTACTTTGCGATATGCCTCTAATTTTAAGTCGTAATTTTCTAAATCATGATTATGGGTAATAGATTTTTCTAATGCTTCTAGCTCTTTATAAACATTTATTAACTCATTTTGCTTTCTAACTAATCCAACACTATCCCACATTAACTGGCGTATATGAGTGATTTGTTTTGTATAGTCATAGTTTGATTCAACTAATATTAACTGTTGACTGTCTTCTAGATAACTATCTTTTATGTTTACTAAAATATGTTTACTCCCAGCAAGTGCATACACAATACATTCTAATAGTGAATTACTCGCAAGCCTATTTGCTCCATGAAGACCAGTACAAGAAACCTCACCAACGGCATAAAGACCATCGATATTTGTTTGAGAATATTTATCTACACTAATCCCCCCACAACTATAGTGTGCTGCTGGAGATATTGGGATTCTATCATTTGTAGGATCAATATTATTATCTAATAACTTCTGATATATGTACGGAAAATTTTCTTGCCATTGACTAGAACTCAAGTGAGTAGCATTTAGATAAATATCTCTTCCAGCTTGCATATTTATGTATATTTGTCGTGCAACAATATCTCTAGGGGCTAGATCTTGTCTTTCATGGACTGACTTCATTATTCGTAAGCCCTTCTCAGTTTCTAGTACTGCTCCACTACCACGAATAGCCTCTGATATTAATACAGGATCTCCATTTCGAGCAAAAAAACATGTTGGGTGAAATTGTGTAAATTCTAAATTCTCAAGCTCGCAACCAATATCATAAGCCATTATCATAGAGCTTCCAGTGCCGGCGGTTGCGTTAGTTACATATTTGTATAGTCCTGAAGCACCTCCTGATGCTAATATTACTTTCTTTGCAACAAACTTGGTCACATTATGATTTACGTCATGAGTATATAAGCCTATACACTTATTATCTTTTTTAATCAATTCAATAACATTATGTTCAGCATATATAGTGATATTTTTTAATCTATGAAGATTTTCGTACAATTTAGTAATAACGGCTCGACCAGTATAGTCTTTGATATGCAAAATTCTTGCTAAAGAGTGTCCTCCCTCCAAATGTAAACTATATTCTCCATCTGATTTTCTATCAAACTCTACGCCATGTTCTTCTAACCACGAAATTGCAGAATTAGATTCTGTCACTACTTGTGTAATACTCTCAAGGTTTGCAATCTTACCACTAGCTATATATGTATCGTTGACATGTGATTGTATGGTATCTTCCTCAGAAACTATTGCTGCGATTCCACCTTGGGCATACGAGCTTGCGCTATGACTTAATTTTTGATCAAAAATCAAAGCCACATTTAATCCATGCTCAGCTAACTCAATAGTGGCTACTATACCAGCTAATCCTCCGCCAACTATAACTACATCGTGCTTCTTAGTAATCATTGTTATAATTGAACCTGCATAGATAAATCTATCGCTGTAATATGTTTAGTAATTGCTCCTACAGATATAAAATCCACACCCATTTTAGCTATTTCGACTATAGAGTTACTATCTATATTACCTGATACTTCAAGCGCTACCTTATCTTTAGCAATCTCGACTGCTTTGTTTATATCCTCAATCGAGAAATTATCTAGCATAATGATATTAGCTCCTGCTCGAATCGCTTGATTTAGCTCATCAAGATTAGTTACCTCAACTTCTATAGTTTTTGTAGGTTGTAAACGAGCAGCTTTTGAAACAGCTTTTGCAATGCCACCAGCAGAACGGATGTGATTCTCTTTGATCAAATATGCATCAAATAAACCTATGCGATGATTAAATCCTCCACCACATTTAACAGCATATTTTTGAGCAATACGAAAGCATGGAATAGTTTTACGCGTATCAAGAAGCTTTGTCTTATAATCAGCAATCAATTTAACTAAATCATTTGTTGCTGTAGCTGTAGCAGAAAGCATTTGAATAAAATTAAGCATTACTCTCTCTGCTGTTAAAATACTTCTAGCATTACCTCTAAGCTCAAAAATCTTCTCACCAGCAGATATTTTGTCTGCATCATCATAAAACCATATTATCTGGATATTTTTATCTACTTGATTTATAACTTCATTAGCAAACTCTTTACCACATAAGATCATATCTTCACGTGTAATACAAAATGCCGTTGTATCAACATCTTCGGCAAGCTGTGCAGTAATATCACCATCTGCAATATCTTCGACTAAAGATTCTGCCACTAATTTTTTAATAATATTATTTGGAATACTAGTAATCTGATTAGTATTTAACATTATTTCAGACATAATACTTCCTTAGAAATTTATCATTCTGTTTAGAGGGATAAGAGCTTTTTGGCGCACTGCTTCTTCTACGAATATCTCATTATCTTGATTAGTCAAACAATCTTTTAGATTCTTAAGCTGATTTAGCTTCATCCATGGACATTTTGCACATGATTGACATGTTGCCCCACGACCTGCTGTAGGTGCTGGAATAAATTGTTTATTCGGTGATAACTGTTTCATCTTATAAAACACACCTGTATCAGTTGCTACAATAAACTTATCATTGTCCATCTCTTTACTAGCAGCTATTAATTGAGAAGTTGATCCTACTGCATCGGCTCTTTTTATGATCTCAGCAGGTGACTCAGGATGTACCAAAACTGCAGCATCGGGATGCTCAAGCATCAGATCATCAAGCGCTTGTGCCTTAAACTCCTCATGTACTATGCAGCTACCATCATATAGTAGCATATCACCACCAGTTTGTTTTATAATCCAATCTCCTAGAAATCTATCAGGGCCCCAAAGTAATTTTTTACCTTGCTTATGTAGATGTGAACATATTTCCAAAGCATTTGATGATGTCACCGTCCAGTCAGCTAGGGATTTAATCTCTGCAGATGTGTTGACATATACAACAACCTCCCGATCAGGATTAGCTTCTATAAACTTTTTAAACTCATCATTACTACAGCTTAAATCTAGCGAACACTCAGCTTCTAAAGTTGGCATAAGAATTTTTTTCTCAGGACTTAGGATCTTAGCAGAATCACCCATAAATCTAACACCCGCAACCACGAGAGTATCACATTCACTTTCAAGACCAAACTTTGCCATTGCAAGCGAATCGCCAACAAAACCACCTGTTTTTTCTGCTAACTCTTGTATTTCTGCATCAACATAATAATGTGCTACCAAGCAAGCATTATTATGCTTCAATAGCTCTTGTATTTCATGCATATATTGTTGCTTTTCAGTATCTTTTATTTTCAAACTAGGTAACTCTTGTCTAGCTTGCGATATTTTGTCTTTTATAAGTTTTTGATTTAACATCCAAATGTCTCCTTAGTTATTAGCTTTGGATATTTTCTTCGAAATATTTACATAGTTGTTCTAATGATTGACTAAAATCATCATTTATGAGTTGATAATCATATTCATCTGCATGAGAGATTTCAGACTCTGCTTGACTCATTCGATAGTCTATAACCTCTTTAGAATCTGTATTTCTAGTTTCTAAACGCTTTCTCAACCCATCCATAGATGCAGGTAAAATAAATATACTTTTTGCCTTGTTTTCATATATAGATCTTGTTTGTTGAGCACCTTGCCAATCAATCTCAAGAATTATATTTTTGCCTTGCGCAAGTAATTTATCTATTTCAGACTTAGATGTCCCATAGTAATTTTTGAAAACTTTAGCATATTCAATAAAGCCATTAGCGTCTAGCATCTTTTCAAACTCTATAATTGAAACGAAATGATACTCTTTACCATTAGTTTCACCTATCCGAGGATATCTAGTTGTATGTGATGTTGCAACAGCAAAATTTTCTTTGCCAATTTCAGTTTCTAAAAAAGCTTTTAATAAGGAGCTTTTGCCGGCACCAGAAGGCGCAGAAACTATAAAAATATAGTTACTCATTTATAGAAAAAATTATTGTATAGATAGTTCGATGAATTATACAACTTTAGATAGGTAAATAGAATAATGCACAAGAAATTATTTATTTGAGAATATAAGAAATTAATGAAATTAATATTATTGCGCTGTAAGATTTAATTTTTTGCCCGCAACCCAAACATTTCTTAGGTGACTTATAACCTTTGGAGATAAGTTAGCTGGTAAATCTACTAATGTATGATCTTTTTGGATAGATATATTACAAATATGCTTACTATCGATATTTCCTTCATTAGCTATAGCACCGACTATATTTCTTGGCTGAACATCGTTATCACGACCAACTTCAAGCTTATATGTAGTCAAATCAATATTTATAGTTCTACGAGGTTTTCTATCAGGCCTGTCTGATCTGTCAAATTTATCAGATCTATCAAAACGACTATTTCTATCATTACGATCGCCTCTACGCTCAAATCTATCATTTCTGCGTCCATCTCTAGAGTTGCCTCTTAAATTTCTATCTCTTTGAGGTCTATCATCTCTAGCTTGTATTTCTCTCGGGAAGAATGATTTCTTACCTTGAGCTAATAATGTAAGTACAGCCAAAAGCTCATCAGAATCTAACTCTAACTCTAGCTCATCACGAATGCTCGTAATAATTTCTTTATAATTATCTAGAGATTTATTTTTATCTAATGCCGAAGCTATTCGAGTTTTGAAATGATCTATTCTGCTTTGTGCTAAATCTTTTGCACTTGGCATAAATACTTCTTGCATTGGCGAACCTGTAAATCTCTCTAAAGTACGCAAAAATCTCATTTCTTTCAAAGGAACTAGAGAAATTGAAGTACCCTCACGTCCAGCCCTACCTGTACGACCGATTCTATGTACATACGTATCGGAATCATTAGGCATATCATAGTTAATTACATGGCTAATACGCTCAAGATCTATACCTCTAGCAACAACATCTGTAGCTACTAAAACGTCAGATTTAGCGCTTCTAAATTGGTCAACTATATATTCACGTTGAGATTGTTGCATATCACCATTAATAGCAGCCACCCTATAACCAAGAGCTTTTAGATTATCAGCTACTTCGATAGTGCTTGTCTTAGTTTTAACAAAGATAATAACACCATCAGTTTCTTCAACTTCAAGTAATCTATCTAACGCATCTATCTTTCTAAAACCTTTAATCACTATGAACTTTTGTGTCACAGTATTTGCAGTTTTTGTTTTTGCTTTTACTTGTATCTTACAAGGATTTCTTAGATATTCTTGAATAATATCTGCTATATCCGTAGGAATAGTCGCTGAAAAAAGTAATCTTTGACACTCATCTGATACATGACTTAGAACATATCTAACGTCATCAATAAAGCCCATTCTCAGCATCTCATCAGCTTCATCTAATACTAATGCTCTTAGATTATCCAGCTGTAATGTACCTTTTTCGATATGATCCATCACACGACCAGTCGTACCAACTACAACTTTTACACCTTGCTTAAGTGCTCTTATTTGAGAACCATATTCTTGACCACCATAGATACATGCAACATCTAGGTTCGGTATATTTTTAGCAAAAGCTTGAAATTGCTCTGCTACCTGGATAGCTAACTCTCTTGTCGGAGCTAGTACCAGAACTTGTGGAGCTCTATCTCTAGATTCTAAATCCATATTGTTTATTAAAGGTAATGCAAAAGCCGCCGTTTTACCCGTACCCGTTTGCGCTTGACCAAGCACATCTCTACCCGATAAGATATATGGAATAGCATACTGTTGAATTGGTGTTGGATTTTCATATCCTAATTTTATAACAGTATCTATAATATCTTGGTTCAGCCCAAGCTGACTAAAATCTTTTTTAGTTTCAGAATTCATTTTTATCCGTAAATTTTTATATGAGAAATTTATTTAATAATTTGAAAATTATGAGAAATTTAAAATTATCCGCGAGATGTAATTTCTAATAAATGATAACCAAATTGAGTTTGAACAGGACCGTGAACTTTGTGAAGTTCATCGTTGAATATAACTCTATCGAACTCAGGAACCATTTGACCTTGAGAGAAAGTACCTAAATCACCACCTCTAGCTCCAGATGGACATAGAGAATGTTTTTTAGCTGCTTCTTCAAAAGTTATTTTACCTTCAGATATATCTTTTTTGATTTGTTGACACTCAGACTCTGATTGTACTAATAAATGTCTAGCTGAAGCTTTCATAATTATAGTTCCTTATTTTTTTAATTTAACTATCAGTAATTACAAAGCTAAGAATACATTATTTGATAAAAATATACAACTTTATTAAAAAGCACTAGTGTCCTAAATCACGTAGTTTTTTACCTGAAATAAGATTATCTTCAATCTTCTCTAAACTAGTACCTTTTGTTTCAGGTACAAACATTTTTAAGAATAATATAGAAGCCAAACAGAATGCAGCATAAACCAAGAAAATAATAACATCACCAAATGCTACTTTAGTCATAATAACATTTGAATTTGCAATCACAACTCCTGCAAATGTCCAGTTAACAATAGTTGTAACAGCCATGCCTATTTCTCTAGTTTTAATAGGGAAAATCTCTGAACATAGAGTCCATGCAACAGGCCCCCATGAGCAAGCAAAACCAAAAATATATACCAAACAAGATATAAGTAATACATACTTAATAAAATCAGCTGGATCTTGAGTATGTTTAATGAAATAGAAACAAACCGCAGAAACTATCAGTGATGACATCATTACAACAGCGCCAACAGTCAAAAGTTTTTTTCTACCCCATTTTTCAACCCACTTGATAGCTGGGAATGTAGATAAGAAATTAACCAAATATAAAGCTAATGCTGCTACTAATATATTAAGTCCAACATCTGATAGAAAATGTGGTGCATAATAAATCATCATATTAATACCAACCAACTGCTGGAACATTTGAATGATTACACCAACAATAAGTATTTTCCAAAAGTATTTCTTAGCTAAACTTTCTACTACAGAGCCATGATCTGTATTAAGAACTTTTTTAATTTCTGCTATTTCAGTATCAATCTCATAATCCGCTCTTAGTTTAGTTAGAACTTTATGAGCTTCTTGGTCTCTACCTTTTGATAATAACCATCTTGGACTTTTTGGTAAAAAGAAACAGCCAACAAACATCAAAAATGCAAAAATAGTAATAACACTAAACATTAATGATAATGAATTTTTTTCATGACCTAACCACATTACGATAATTATGTTAGTCAGAGAAATTAAGAATATACCAAAAGTAATCATTAACTGGAATAATGTTGAGATCGAACCTCTTATCTTTGTAGGGGCAGTTTCAGCAAGATATAATGGCGTTGCAAAAGATGCTAAACCAACACCAAAACCAAGTAGAAATCTACAAAATGTAAGTATGTTGATAGGTGGTGAAAATGAAGAAATTAAGGCTCCGATAAGAAAAGCAAATCCCGCAATCATTAGTGTGTTTTTTCTACCAAAAAATTTAGTAAAAAAACCACTACAAATAGTGCCTAAGATACCTCCTGTTGCTAATATGGCATTAAAGCTACCAGCTGCCTTTGCATCCAAACCATAAAGTCTGTTAAGAGTATCACCTGCATTACCGATAAAACCCTGATCCAAACCAAATAGTAAACCTCCCAATGCCGCTATTGTTGCTATTAGATAAACTATCTTTTTATATTCTTGATGAGCATCCATATTTTAACCTCTCTAGTTACTCAATAATTGCTAGATTGTATTCTCAATGTTTATAGAGATACCAAAATGTACTTCATTAGGTGTCAAGTAATTTAAACATTTCTTAGGTCTATTATTCAAGTCTATCTGTAACTTTCTAATGTATTGATGAGATATATTGTTAAAGTTAGTACCTTTAGATATAAATTGTCTGATATACCTATTCATGTTTTCATTAATACCTCTTTGCCAAGGACTGTATGGATCAGCAAAGAATACTTTGATGCCAGTCTTGCTAGTTAGCTTCTTATGTTTAGCAAACTCTTTACCATTATCAAATGTAGCTGTTAATATTTTATGACCATTAGATACTTTGTACAATATTCTATTGATTGAATTAGCTGTTCTATCTATAGACTTGGCTAAAATAGTAAATCTGCTAGCTCTATCGACCATTGTTACAATAGCACCTTTATGGTCTTTACCAACAATAGTGTCACCTTCAAAGTGATAAAGATTTTTTCTATTAGCACTGCTAGGTCTTTCAGAAATACTCGCTCTATCCTTTATCTTAACTTGTTTAGAGTCACCTTCTTTTTTGTATTTATATTGTCTAGCTTTGAAAAATAATAAGTGTCTAAGCTTTAACTTGCTTATTAAGTTGTAAATTGCTTTGTGAGTTATATTAACAATGCCTCATGTTTTAATCTAC
>NZ_WBSX01000062.1 GCF_009823375.1 Francisella noatunensis subsp. noatunensis
TAAATTGCTTTGTGAGTTATATTAACAATGCCCTCATGTTTTAATCTACCACAAATAAGTTCCGGAGATATCTTCTTTTTTAACAAAGCTATTATTAGCTTTTTAACTTTACAGGATAGCTTATGATTATTTGAAGTTCTGCGGCTTTGATATAGCTTCTGTGCTATCTCAGCATTATAGTCACTATTTATACTAGTGCGATTAAGTTCCTTTTTTATAGCTGTTTCACTATAGCCAATTTTATTGGCTATTTGAGATGTTTGGTATCCTAATTTAAGTAATTCTTCTATACAATATCTATTTGAAAGAGTTAAGTGCTTTGGCATTTTTTAGTTCCTTATCGTTTATTTTAGTTTCGTCAAAACCTAATAAACTATATTTGGAACTCTCTTTCAACTATTTAAAACTTTCAGAATACAATCTAGCAATAAAACAGTTCTACAGCAAACATTTTGTTAAAATTATCTAATTTAAAATATACTCAAAAATATCATGATATCTCTAATAGGTAAAACTCCTATTATTAAACTAAAAACCAACAACACTCATAACTTGTACGCCAAATGCGAATGGCTTAATCCCACAGGAAGTATAAAAGATCGAGTAGCAAAATATATTCTAGAAAACTTGATTAAAAACAAAAAAATAAATCCTAAACAAGCAATCATTGAGGCAAGCTCCGGTAATATGGGAACTTCTCTCGCTGCAATTGGAAAATTATATGATCATCCTGTATATATTACATGCCCAGAAAAAACTGGAAAAGTAAAAAGAAAAATGATCAAGAGTTTTGGTGCTAACCTAACAATATGTAAAAATACCGCTGATTACACAGATGCTGGTTTTTATGTCAATAAAGCCAAAGAATTAGCAAAAAATTTAAATGGTATATTAATTAATCAATACGATAATCTACTAAATACAGAGTGTCATTACAAAACCACTGGGCAAGAAATAGTTAATTATTTTTTAACTCACTCTCAAAATATTGATTATTTTATAACAGTCGGAGGATCTGGCGGAACTATTACTGGTTGTGCAAAAAAAATAAAAGAAATATATCCGAAAACCAAAGTTGTCATGCCAGATCCGAAAGGATCTATTTATTATGATATTTTTTATCATGGTAGATCAATACAAGAAAATATTTATAGCTATAAAGTTGAAGGTCCTGGTAATCAAGTATTCTGTAAATCTATGGATATGTCATACATCGATGAAATAATTCAGTTTACTGATGATGAAGCTATACTAGGATGTCATGATTTAGCAAAAGAACAAGGAATTTACGCTGGTCATAGTAGTGGTGCAAATTATTTTATAGCTAAAAAACTAATTGAAAAACTGCCCAAAGATAAAAACTACAATATCTTGATTATGATTTTAGATAGCGGTATGAAATATGATTTCAACTGAATTTAAAAAGATATGAAAATATATTAAATTACTGTTATTATTAATCTGATGTATCAATTTAAAGGAGTATCGGTATGCCAGGTATATTAATAAGTTTTATACTGCTTTTCATTTCGGTCATGTCCGCTTGGTCAAGTAGACGCTGGGGAATTATAACGTTTTGTCTTTTTCTAATCGTAACATCACTAGTATTTCTTCATCATGCAAGTGATCACTTATCAATTTACCTATAGTTAGATAAGGAGTAATAAATGAAAAAATATTTTAGAGAAGACTTGCTAGATTGTATTCTCAATGTTTATAGAGATACCAAAATGTACTTCATTAGGTGTCAAGTAATTTAAACATTTCTTAGGTCTATTATTCAAGTCTATCTGTAACTTTCTAATGTATTGATGAGATATATTGTTAAAGTTAGTACCTTTAGGTATAAATTGTCTGATATACCTATTCATGTTTTCATTATTTATTCCTCGTTTTTTACTATATATCCTATTTATTTCTAGTATATATCTGGTGTAATACTAAGTCTGTACTATAATTTACATACCAGCTACGCATAAACAAAATATAAAAGTAAATGGATATTTAGATGAAATTTTATTTACTTTTGAGGTTCTAATTTACTTGTTACATCGCCAGTTAAAGATTCATCCATAACAGATATGCTCTTAATTGGTTGTCCCTCTTTTAAATCAGCTTCATTAAGATTAACAAAAATTCTATTACCAACTAATGTGTCGTAAATATATAAGGTATTATGAGACATTGATGTTACAGATTTCCATTGTGTTGGCCATTTATCTTCTAAACTAGGATTACTTAAATCCTCATTTTTGTAACCCTTAACAAATGGTACTGATAATGAGTCAGATGCTGCAAACATATAGTTAACAGCTTGATTAGCAGAGTCTGCATCTGGTAAATTTTCACTAATAAAATTAGCTCTTACAAATCTATATCCAGAGTTAGCACCACCTGGTAGTTTATCTACATTATAAAGTCCTAGTTTTTTAGCTTCTTTTAGCGTTTTTAGTTGTTTTGCGTAGCTAGGCTCATTGGTTATAGCTTTTACATTCCTATGGACAGTCAATTTGCCATTAATGTATTCTAAGACAGCACTATCTCCTGTTTTGTCTTCTATCATATAGTGAATTGGAAGGTTACATCTTCTCCATTCATTTTTACCGTCGGTACATATATTTGGTATTCATCTAGGTTTTCTAGAACTTCTTCTACTGTTGAGTAGTTTCCTAGCACATAGTTAACCCAATTAAATCCATTAACTCCTGGTTTGTTTAGATCTCTTTTAGGTTGAACAGTATCCCCCAAATAAAGTAGGTGAGCAGCTAATCCTTTTTCATTCACTCCTTCGGCTGAAAAATCTATAGGTAAAGTTTCTTCTATGGTCGCATATCCGTACTTATCTGTCCAACTCATTTGGTTATCTTTTAAATTACCAGTTTCTTTAGTACCTCTTGGATATGTGGTCAAATTTGGCTTAAGGTCTATGAAGATATCCATAGTTCTAGTAGTGTAAGCTCCTACATCCCCTCCAAAGTTATGATTAATTTCAGAACATGCTATAGCAGGCACTGAAGTAGCTAATACTGTACTAGTTATTAGAATGTTTGATAATATTTTTTTCATTTTTTATTCTCCTATTGATTGTTTTTAAAAGTTAAAGTTAATTTGTTAACTTACATAGCTATTATATTTGTAGTAGTATTAATATGTCTGTAGCAAAAAATGCATAAGTGCTATGCATGAATGAGGGTGATGATGAACTTTGATGATATTTTTATTTTTGTAAAGCTTATTGATATAGGTACTTTTACAGAGTTAGCAAAGCATTTAAATGTTTCGCAAAGTACTGTTTCTCGGAGAATTCAAAACTTAGAAGAGTCTGTGAATATGAAACTGATAAAGCGGAACTCAAGAGGTCTAATAGAAATGACGGAGGATGGAGAGTCATTTTACAGAAGTTTTAAAGATATTGAGAAACAGGCTAATACGACACTCCAGCAGATAGTGAACAAATCTAAAGAAATTAGTGGTACTCTAAAGGTAGGTATACCAAAACTTTTTCTCGATAATATCCTAGCTGATAAGCTAGGTATTTTTTATGCGCGTTATCCTAATGTTAAATTAGTATTTAGTTACACAGCAGGAATTATAGATTTGGTTAAAGATGATATTGATATAGCAATTACTATAAAAAAACCTATAACTAGTAGTTGTACTATAAAAACTCTCGTAAGAGCAAAAAATAAACTATACGCTAGTCAAGATTATATTCAAACATATGGACAGCCAAATTTATTACAAGATCTTGAAAGTCATGATGTAGTTGGATTTTTGCATAATGATAAATTTCAGACCACATTGATAGCTTTCTCTGAGAAAGATGATTCTAAAAAAGAGGTCAGTATTAATCAGAATATGTTTCTTAATAACTTTATATGTGATATTAATATAGCGACTAAATGCAATAAGATTATTAACACCTTAGATATTTTTGCTAATAGTAAACTAAATGTATTACCAGTACTTGATGATTATTATTTTGGTAGAACTGATTTTTATTTGGTAAGAGCAACAGGAGTTAGAAATAATTTAGAACAAGAATTTGTTAAATTTATTGATGTATGTTTACAGGAATATTAGATGAAGAAGATATTAATAACTTTTATTATGCTAGCTACTAGTATTAATCTATATGCGATTGTAGCTGGTAATTCGTTCAATGTAACGAGTAGTAGAGTTAAAATAGTCACGACTAATAAACATATTGATGAACCCATTACTAGTGATCAGTTTGAAGATGGTATTACTATGGCTAAGAATAAATAGTATGCGATAAAAAAGTTTATTTGCCAATACAGAAACTTGAGAAGATTTCTCCTAATAAATCATCGGAACTAAATTCTCCTGTAATAGAGTTAAGATACTCTTGAACTATTAATAACTCTTCAGCTAAAAGCTCGCCATTACCAAGCTCTAATTGTTCCTTAGCAAACTTGATATGATCAAATGCATTATCTATGGCTGTGACGTGCCTTTCACGAGCTGTATAAATACTCTCATTCTGAGTAGTATATCCAACTTTAGCAAGTATGTGATCTTTTAGTTTATCAATACCAATATTACTTTCAGCTGATATGTAGATATGATTATCATGATTTAGAGGTATTTCTTTAAGAAGATCTATTTTATTATGGACATAAGTAATATCTATATCTTTAGGTATTTGATGGTAAAATTCAGGAATTATATCTTTTATATCACTAAATTTAATCTGACTATTTGTATAGTCATCAGTTACAAATAATATTTGATCTGCCTCTTGAATTTTTTTGATAGCTCTTTTAATCCCTTCGCTTTCGATAATATCGTCACTGCTACGTAATCCAGCAGTATCGATAATATGCATTGGAACACCATTTATTTGGATATGCTCTTTAACGATATCACGAGTTGTACCTGCTATAGATGTCACAATAGCAGACTCTTTACCAGCTAAGGCATTTAAAAGACTGGATTTACCAGCATTGGGTTTACCCACTAGTATTAGTGTTATACCTTCAACAAGAATCGCTCCTTGTTTGCAGCTATTTTTAACATTGAGAATTGTTTTATATATATATTGTAAGCTATTGTGGATTTTTTGATCTTCTAAAAAGTTAATTTCTTCTTCTGGAAAATCAATAGATGCTTCTACGTACATTCGTAGATAAATAAGTTTTTCTAGAAGATTATTAATTTCTTTAGAAAAATCTCCTTGAAGAGATTTTGCTGCTGATTTTGCTGCTGTTTCTGAAGATGCATTAATAATATCTGCTACAGCTTCAGCTTGAGTCAAATTAAGTTTATTGTTTAGAAAGGCTCTTTCAGTAAATTCACCGGCATTAGCCATTCTAGCACCATATTCTAATGTAGCTTTAATTATTAAATTAAGTATAAAAAGATTGCCATGTGCTTGTATTTCAACGACATCTTCACCTGTATATGAGTTAGGGGAGTTAAAGAATATTACAATACCATGATCTATAATCTCATTAGTGTTATAAATATTACAAAATGTGGCATATCTCGGTTTGAGTCGTTTTTTTGTGAGCTTTTCGGCTATTGGCAAAGCATTAATGCCAGAAATACGTATTATACCTATACCACCATTACCTTGAGGAGTTGCAATTGCAACTATAGTATCTTTTATGTACATTTTTATTTTAATTTGTGATTTGAGTTATTTTCGTTATCTTCTTCTTGATCTATTACTCGCCCTTTTTTGCTAGTATATTGCCTAAAAAAATCAGGGTTTTCTTTAATTATTTTTCTATGTACAAAAAATGAAAAAATCATCAGAAAAATAATTAGAAAAACAAATAAAGGTGCAAAAATAATAAATGATATAACCGCTATAGCAATAAGACTAAAAGAGGCTAAAATTTGTTTTACATTATTGTTCATTACTTTGCTTTATAGTATTTATCTTGTATAATATGAATACAAGTATATCACTTAGGTGGTTATTAAAATAGGGCTCTACAAAATTCTGTGGGCGTGGTGGTATTCAAAATCCGGAGGTTTATATGAATATTCAAATTACTGGTAGACATGTTGAAGTTACTGATGCAATCAAAAACTATGTAAATGAGAAAGTTGGAAAGGTAGGGCATTATTTTGACAATATTACTTCAACAAAAGTGATCTTAGATGTTGAGAAAGATCATCAAGTTGCAGAAGCTATAGTTACGGTTCCTGGTAGCGAATTTGTTGCAAAAGCTGAAGATAAGGATTTGTATGCTGCTATTGACATGCTTGAAGATAAGTTGGCTCGTCAAATTAAGAAGCATAAAAACAAATTAAGAGATAACCACGCTACTGGTCATTCTGAATAACTATTCTACATATAATCTTTCTATCTAGTTCATGAACTTAAAAGCTCTAATAAATAAAAAAGATATAATTTTAAATCTTAATATTGAATCAAAAAAACGTTTGATTGAATTTTTTGCAAATAGAATATCTGATTATCCTGATATAGATGAGGATCTTGTTCTAAAAAATATCTATAAACGTGAAAGAATAGGCAATACATATATCGGTAAAAATATTTATATTCCGCACTGTCGAGTAGAAAATCTTATGACTACTAGATTGATAATAGTCACATTAAAAAGTAGTTATTATGATGACTCCATTGATGAAGATATTAAAATAGCAGTTGGTGTATTTTTCCCTGATAAAATATCTGCTATTCATATGGAGCTTTTAAAGCAATTAGCACTATACTTGAAAGAAGATCGTACCCAGCAATATTTCCAACAAGCTGAAAGTTCTGAGGATTTATATAATTTAATTATTAATACGAACAATGACTAATTTATTTGATAACATACGCATAGTTCTAGTTGAGCCATCTCACAGTGGCAATGTAGGTTCTATAGCTAGGGCAATGCTGAATATGGGATTAACAAATTTGTGGCTAGTTAACCCTAAAAAAGGTATAGATGATGAGGCTATAGCGTTATCATGTCATGCTACAGAAGTAGTCAAAAGTGCTAAGATTGTGACTAATCTTCAAGAAGCGCTTGACGGTATGGATTATGTAGTAGGTACTAGTGCAAGAGTGCGTAGAGTATCTCTGCCTATAGAACCTATATCAAAAGTAGCTACAAATATACTTAATAAAATCCAAAAATCTGATGAAAAAATAGCAATATTATTTGGTAGAGAAAGAACGGGGTTATTAAATGAAGAGCTTTTGATGAGCAATGTGCATGCGTATATTCCGTCAAATGAAGGATATACATCTCTTAATCTAGCCCAAGCTGTACAATTAGTAGCTTATGAGATTTATAAGCAAGCTGTAGAGATTAGTGACTTAAAAGAAGTTCCTGAATATACTCATTTGCATAAAAAAGCTTCTGTCAAAGAGCTACAAGGGTTATATCAACATTTTGAAGATAGTATGCTTCAATCTGGATTTTTGGATAAAGATAAACCTGGCCATGTAATGGATAAGGTGCGTAGACTTTTTCAAAGATCTGAATTAGAGAGTCAAGAGGTTAATATATTGAGAGGCTTTTTGACATCATTAGATAATTTGGATAAGTTAAAATGATTATACTTGGCATAGATGAAGCAGGGCGTGGCCCATTATCAGGGCCTGTAGTTGCTGCTGGAGTAATATTAGATCCTCACAAAACTATTAGCGGATTAACAGACTCTAAAAAATTAACAGAAAAAAAACGTCAATCACTATATGAACAAATAATTGCTCATGCAAAAGCATATACAATAGTTGAAGTTTCACCTAAGCAAATTGATGAATTAAATATCCTTCAAGCTACGCTTAAATCGATGAATCAAGTTGCAGATAATTTACGAGGACAATTTGATAAAGTGTTGGTTGATGGTAATAAATTACCAAACTGGGATTATAATTCAGAAGCTATTGTAAAAGGTGATTCAAAAATTCAAGAAATATCTGCAGCTTCGATATTAGCAAAAGTGCATAGAGATAATATTTGTCTTGAGCATGATAGATTATATCCACAATATGGTTTTGCCAAGCATAAAGGTTATCCAACAAAAGAGCATCTTGAAAATATAAGAAAATATGGTGTATTAGATATCCATAGAAAAAGCTATAAACCAATTCAACTATTGTTGTAAATGAATAACTCTGAAAATTACTATACAGCAGGAAAGAGTTTAGGGCTTTTTGCACTTACAGCTACTCTTGTAATGACAGAGTTAAATATATCAACTCTGATAGGTTTCTCGAGCTTAGGATATTTATATGGATTCTCGGCACTATCTCTAGGGATTGTATTTTTAGTTGGATTATTGTTTTATTCTTTTAGTGTCGCTAAAAAGTGGAAAAACTTTGATGCAATTAGTGTGTCTGAATTTTTTTCTCAACGTTATAATCCAGTATTTGGATTAGTAGTCGCATTATGTTTATTAACTGCGATGTCAGGGTTTGGAGCTAACTTTATATACTCTACTACAATTTATCTACAAGAGATTTTTCCTGCTTATAATCATTGGTTAATAAGTGGGGTTGCTTGTAGTTTAATGTTGTTATTTACCATAAGAGATGGACTACTAGTGATAGTGAAAATAGATAAATTGAGCTTTTTATTATCTATAGTTCTATTTATATATTTAGGGTATTCAGTATATAATGCTGATGCTTCTGCATTTGGATGTATTAATAATGCACAAATACCAACCTTACCATTTTCTTTTTCTATATCTCTAGCAATTCTTACTGCATTTACATATATACTTTCACCATGGTATGGACAAAAAATATTTGCTGCTAAATCTAAGAAAGTAGCATTTTATGCAGTGCTAATTACATCATTTATTGTGAGTTTGATTTATCTGATAGCTGTCTATACTACGGCTAAATATGCGGATGTGATTAGCTCCACCAACCCTGATGAAGCTTTTGCGTATATTGTACGAAATCTCTTCAGTAGACCTATGTTAGTGATATTTTATCTTATGATGTTTATGATAGCTTTGACAACTATAGCAGCATTATGGAATACTATGGCATCAATGTGTTCTGTACATTTCCAAGATAATAAAAGTGAGCAGAAAAATATCCTTACCGTAATTATTATTGCAATTTTTAGCTATATACTTGCTAATACTTTTATAGATCAGGTTCTTGATAAAATGTTACTTTTCAATATTCCTATAGCTGCCTTAGCATTTAGTTTACTATATGGCTTTTATGGTAGTAGGACTAATTTATTAGGAGCTATTCTAAGTACTATTATAGGTGTGATAAGTGCTTTATGTTGTTATTTGATTTTTAATCAAGATGATTTTGTTTTCTATTGGGCAACTGTGTGTATACCTTTGAGTTTTATGATTGGGTATTTACCTGTGGTATTAGGATATTTAAAAAAAATTATAGTTTATCGTTTCTGAGTTTCTTAAGTAGTATGAATTCAGCAAATATTCCAAGACCTATACCTATTAGAGTGTCAAAAATTCGTGCTATAGTAAACCTGATTACTGTTATATCTGATTTGAGAAAATAAAATACTGCAATTAACCAAATCGTTGCGAAAACAATACCAACTCCATAATTATGATTAATCATATATGTAAGGAAAATGAAAATAAAATAAGAGTATATTGCTAACGGATATTTATCAAAAATAAAATGTGATAATACAATACCTATCGCAGCACCAATCAGAGTACCAATTAGTCGATGCAGAGATGTTTTCATCGATACTATATAGTTTCCTGTAGATACTATAACTATAGAATAACAAATCCAAGCTGGATTGGTTATATGTATAAATCTAGCAGTTATATAAACAGAGACTATAAGGATAGTAATAATAATAGCTTGTTTAAAAACAAATGAATCTTTATTGATAGTAGGAGTTTTGATATCAACGCTTGGCATAATTATTGTAAATAATGAAGTTGATATGAAGCCTATTAGTAGTCCAGTTAGGCAGGAATTAAGAGAAGGTAATAGGATATTCTCATATAGAATTGGATCGAGTTTTATGATATAAAAAATAAAAATGTATCATTTCAAAGTAAAATAGATGTCAACATTTCTCAAAATTTTCCACGAAAGTGCCTAAACTGCCTAAATTTAGAGACCTATAGATACACTTATCCT
>NZ_WBSX01000063.1 GCF_009823375.1 Francisella noatunensis subsp. noatunensis
TAACTCACAAAGCAATTTACAACTTAATAAGCAAGTTAAAGCTTAGACACTTATTATTTTTCAAAGCTAGACAATATAAATACAAAAAAGAAGGTGACTCTAAACAAGTTAAGATAAAGGATAGAGCTAGCAGATTTACTATTTTAGCCAAGTCTATAGATAGAACAGCTAATTCAATCAATAGAATATTGTACAAAGTATCTAATGGTCATAAAATATTAACAGCTACATTTGATAATGGTAAAGAGTTTGCTAAACATAAGAAGCTAACTAGCAAGACTGGCATCAAAGTATTCTTTGCTGATCCATACAGTCCTTGGCAAAGAGGTACTAATGAAAACATGAATAGGTATATCAGACAATTTATACCTAAAGGTACTAACTTTAACAATATATCTCATCAATACATTAGAAAGTTACAGATAGACTTGAATAATAGACCTAAGAAATGTTTAAATTACTTGACACCTAATGAAGTACATTTTGGTATCTCTATAAACATTGAGAATACAATCTAGCACAAACTTATTATGACAAAAGAGTATAATGGTAAGTAAATCTTATTATTGATATTGGACATGGATAAACAGCAAATAATTACTGCTACACAAAATTGGGTCAAAACATTTGTTGTTGGTATGAATCTTTGCCCATTTGCTAAGCGTGAAGTTGTTAAAAATAGAGTTCGTTATTTTGTCTCAGAAGCAACAAATACAGAGCAATTATTAGCAGAAGTACAGACAGAACTAGAGCTATTAGAGAGTGACACGAATATTGAGACAACTTTAGTTATTCATCCGTATATTTTACAAGACTTCTACGACTATAATGACTTTCTATATGATACAGATAACTTTTTGATTGATATGTCATTAGAAGGAGTTTATCAGATAGCAAGTTTTCATCCTGACTATCAGTTTGAAGGTGGAGACTTAAATGATGTTGAGAATTATACAAACCGTTCGCCTTATCCGATGTTGCACTTGATTCGTGAAGAGTCTCTTGAGAGAGCAATAGCAAATTATCCAAACCCTGATGATATTCCCCAAAGAAATATCGATTTAATGAATAAGCTAGGATTAGATAAAGTTAAAGCTTTGTTGAAATCATGTTTTGATATTTAAGGCTAAAAGTCCGCTGGCTAATTAACTTATAATTACTGATTTTTATACCAATATTTGTCTAATAATATAATCGTCCAATGACTCAGATATTATGTTAAGAGCTCTTTCACCAACCTCAATCAACAGTAGTATAAATAATGCGATAAAGATTCCTAAAGCTCTATATGCACCATCAGAGAAACTAAAAAACTCTAGTTTTGTCGGGAAACAGACTATCATAAATGCTCTATTTGCTTGCTCATAAGCATATCCATACAATGGATGTTGTAATGCAAAGTACGTAAAGATTGTTGAGAAAATTATAAATAATGGAAATATAATAATTGGTAAATAGCTTGATATTACAATACAAGCAATACCGCATGATACTCCTAGTAAACATCCAAAGAATCTTCGATGAAATACAAGGACAGTTTTATTTATCTCAACTCCGGATATAATTACGATAGTTATAATCATATTGATTGAGCCACCGGGAACGTTTACAAACATCCAAAACAGTACAGCCAAACTCATTGCAATAAATATTCTAGTTGTATTTAATAGAGCGTCTTTATTTGATAGTGGTGGTGTTGGTGAGAAGCTTTTTCCTTTTTTTATTGGTAATATAAGCACAAATATTAAGGAGCATAAAGCACCAACAATATTGGTGAGTATTCGATACTCTGTTAAATAAAAAGCATTGGTAGGCTCTACGATACAGCCAGCCCCTATAAAAGATATATGTATGCCGATGAACAGTAGAAAATAGCCCTCTTGAGGATAGATTTTTGAAAAAAATAAGAATATAGCTCCTACTATAAAAATAATAAGTATGCCTACAAATGAAAATTCAACAAAAAGTATACTTAAGTATAAACCTATAATAGAACCAATAATTGTACCAATAGCTCTTCTACACGACTTATAGATAGTAAGAGAGGATCCTGTTGAGAATATTACGATAGCAGCTGTAGCAGCCCAAAAAGGATAATCAAAATTTAGAGCATCATTAATAATAATTGCTATCACACCACATATAGAAATCGCTATAGATATTAGCAATATCTCTAGAGATTCTTCTTTTTTGATATCATAGAACTTAGAACCATACATGGACATCTCCACCAAGTCTAAATTCTTTTGTATCTTTAGATAAAACTTCTATACGTACAGGAAATCTATAATCCAATCTAACCCAGTCTATATTTCTTTCAATATGATAGAGAGCAGAGAAATTATTATATTCAGGTCTTGTGATTCCTTTTTCGATATTAACTATTTTACCTGTATATTTCTTAAATCCTGTTAGGCTTGTAGTCATACTAATAGTCTGGCCAACAGATAAGTATCTAATATTACTCTCTTTGACATTTGCCACAACATACCATTTATGAGTATCAACGATAGAAAATAAATCTTCTCCTTTATTAATGAAATCGCCTTTTTGTAATATAAAGTTTGAAATATATCCATTTGTTGTGGCTTTGATGGAACATCTACTCAAAGAGTACTCTTTTTGATCAATCTTTGATTGAGTTATTTTCTCATCAGATAAAAGATCATTTTGTCTGATTTTTAAGTTATCTACATTCTGGCATGCTTTGACAAATTGAGACTCACTAGATATTAGGTTTTTTTCAGCTAAGTCTTTTTGTTGATCAGATACGGCACCATCTTTTATTAGAAGTTTATATCTCTCAAAATTTCTTTTCTCAACAATTAGACTTTTTCTAGCTAAATCTCTTTGCTTTTCAGCAAGTTTTATTTTTATGGCAATATCTTTAAATTCTAGAGCTATCTTTTTATCTTGAGACTGTAGTATATTGAGCTCTTTTGTTATGTATCTGCAATCTAGTTCAAATAATGTATCCCCCTTGTTTACATATGATCCTTTTTTGATGTATATCTTCTGAACTTGCCCATTTTCTACACTATTTACTCTGGTAAAGTTGGCATATAAATAAGCATCTCTTTCGAAGCTAGCATCAAAGTATAAAAAAATACATATAAGAAAAATAATAATAAATAATATTATTACAGCAGCCATTAGTTTGGATATTTTCATCGTAAAAACTCTTTTACTTAATTTTGATTGAGCTACAACAACTTGAAGTGCAAATCTTATGAAGAATTATAGTTTGTTATATGGCTAATCCTTCTTTAAGAGTATTTAGCAGAGCAGAAGATCTAATAGAATCTCCGTTACTATCATATTTGATCATAATCTTTGTGATATTTTTGGATATTATGTGGATGATTATTTCTAGTTGATCACTATGATTCTTATTATTTATAGCTGTTATAGTTGCTTTGTCATTAGTTTGACTATTTTCTACTAAATCGTAAGCATGACCATTCCCATCATAAGTAATACCTGCCTTGATACTATTGATTGTCACCTGATAGACTTTGTCAAAACTATAATTAAGTTCTGCAATGTAGTATCCATTTTCATACTGAGCCATAAACCAATTAGTGAAGCCACCTAAACCAAGGTCAGATGTGTAACCAGCCATAGCAAGATAAAGATTAGCTGATTCTAGTTCATAATTAAATTGGTCATTTAAAGCATCAAGTAATTTTTGTGATAGCATAGTATTTTCCTTATTTTTTATCGTTCTATTACAGTTTAAATGTTTTTGAAATCATCTGCAAATTATATAGCTAGATTGTATTCTGAAAGTTTTAAATAGTTGAAAGAGAGTTCCAAATATAGTTTATTAGGTTTTGACGAAACTAAAATAAACGATAAGGAACTAAAAAATGCCAAAGCACTTAACTCTTTCAACTATTTAAAACTTTCAGAATACAATCTAGCATTGCCATTTCAAGACTGATTGTAGGACTATTCGTACTTACAAGAATTAAGCCTGCTGTTTATATTATGATAAGTTCATTTATTACCCTAATAGGATTTATAATATTCTTGATTGCTGAGAGTCTTTATGGGTTTATATTAGGTGGTGTAGTGTTAGGATTTGGATGTGCGGCGATGCTCCCTACACTTCTAGGCTATGGTATAAATAATGCTAATTACTCAAGTCCTAAAGTATCTTCTTTCTTGATAATGTCAGGCTCCATCGGCGCTTCAATCTGCTTGTTTATTTCTGGATTCTTAGGTCAACATATAGACAAACAGGTTCCCATTATACTTGGACCAATTTTATGTGTGATTATTATAGTTATAATTTTTATGGTACATATAAGAAAGTCTACTTCTCAACAAAATAGAACGTAAAAGGTTTCTCTTGAGGTTTTATTTTATCTGTTAATTGTACATTTTGGCAAGTCTTATATATCACAGTATAGCCAAGTGTTTTAATATCATTATCTATATAACCATATTCACCACCACAGCCAGGGAAAACCATAACCATAGAGCATTTAGAGCTTAACTTGTACCACTCTCTTACAAAGTTAGGATGCTTACTCATAAATGCTGTCAGATAAAGTCCATAATCCCAGCTTCCTGATGCATACTCTGGGTAAGCTAAGTGATTATCTTTAATTAAATTATCGGCTACTACGGCAATACCATTGCCAATGTTGTTATGCTCTATCTTATTATTTGTGAAGGTACTAATATTAAATGCAATAAAATAAATTAAATTCACAACTAAACTAAATACCGCTATCTTGTATAGAGAAATATTAGTAGCTTTTAGTCTAAATAATATATATATAGCTGGAATAAATAATGCTGTAGCACACACTAACCACTCTGTTGGTAATGCTCCATTAAACATCTCCAATAAACAAAAGATTATATATGGCGTTACTCCTATATAAACTATAGCTTTTTGGTTATTGGATAATTTAGAGTAGACTCTTATTATATTTTTTCTAAAAGCTAAATATAGGAGAATAACTATAGCAACAGCAAAATTAAGTAGCTGAAATATACTATCAAATAAGCCATTAAATATATTAAAAAGCATACTAGAATTAGGCTCAGCAACTCTAGCTGCCGCATAATGTATAGTGATAAAGTTAAGCTCATACAAAGAAACCATACCTGGTATTAGTAATACAAAACCAAATATAGCTGATAACAAAATATTCTTAGTGTAACAAGCTTTATAATTAAATATTAAATACTCCAGCATTGCTACTGCTACTATAGCTATTTGAAACTTAGCATACACTGCTAAAGCAACTATTAAAGCAGTTAAAAGCCAATAGATAGTTCTATTAGAATCTATAGCTTTTATAAAAAAATAAGCACTTGCTGTCCAAAATGGTAGCAGTATTATATTTTGATTATATTGAGGAAAAAATTCTCCCATATAAAAAAAGCTTAATAATGATAGTAAGGTAACAAAGATAGCTTCTTTATGCTCAAAATATAGCCTCATTATCTTGTATATATATAGCCATGTAACAACTATACAAATAGATGTTGCCAGTAGATTCGCTAATAATGGCGAAAAAAGTAAAACAAATGGCTTGAGGAATAGTGCTCCTAAACCTGGATGCTTATCATACATTAAACTTGGATGCATACCCCACATAATATTTTCTACAGTATCAGGAGAAATACTATAAGGCGAATGAATCAAGAGAGTTAGCCCATCCCATATCAAAAGATACAAAACGACAAAAAGAGCCAGAGGAAATATTTTTTTCATTTAGAGATTTTATTTAACAAATATTTTTGTAAGAGTATACAGATGTTTTTGATACAATTTAAGGATTGATTTAACAAAAACAATATATTGATATGCTTAGTATCATACAAAGAGTAAACTGCGCAAATGTAGTAGTTGATTGTCAAAAAGTTGCTGATATAAATAAAGGTATCTTAGCACTAGTGTGTGTTGAGAAAGAAGACACTCATCAAAACTTCGAAAAAATGACTGATAAAATCATCAAGTATCGTATATTTGAAGATGAGGCAGGCAAGATGAACTTATCTCTAGCAGATATTGATGGAGAGATAATTCTTGTACCACAATTTACACTTGCTGCTGATACAAAGAAAGGTAATAGGCCAAGCTTTAGTAGTGGTTGTCCTCCTGAAATAGCAAAAGAAAAATTCAAAGAGTTTGTAGATATATTCAAGAATAAATATGATAAAGTCCAAACAGGAATATTTGGTGCTGATATGAAAGTGTCTTTGACAAATGATGGTCCTGTAACTTTTACTTTTAAGGTATAAATATGCAAAAAAGAATTTGTATAATTGGTGGTAGTGGTGAAATGGGTCAGATGACTCAAAATATCTTTAGTAAATTCCTACCTGAGTATGCACTAACTATTTTTGATGAAAGTGATTGGCAAACTCCCGAGCAAAAACTTGCTAATCAAGACATTGTTATATTATCTGTACCAATATATTTAACTGATGAAATTATCAAAAAAACAATACCCTATCTTTCTGAAGGCACTATATTAGCTGACTATACTAGTATCAAAAAAGAACCTTTAGATAGTATGTTAGCTAATTATGATGGCCCTGTGGTGGGGCTACATCCCATATTTGGTCCAACTATTAGCTCTCCCGACAATCAAGTAATTGTAGTATGTGATGGTAAACAGCAAGATAAGTATCAATACTTTATCGATGATCTAGCAAAAATTGGCTTTAGTATTGAAAAAATGACTGCCGAAGAGCATGATGAAGCTATGACTTTTATCCAAGGTATTGAGCATTTTAGTGTCTACTGTCTAGGTCTATTTCTTAAGCACAAAAATGTTGATATTCAAAAAATGCTAAAGCTAGCAACCCTGTATATAAAATGGAACTAAATATTATTGGTAGACTTTTTAGCCAAGGTCCAGGCTTATATGCTGATATTATTATGTCAGATAAGCAAAGACAGCAAACTATCGCCGAATTTGCTGAATTTGTAAACTCTAGTGCTGAAAAAGTATCTGATGGTGATAAACAAACATTTATCGAGAACTTCAAATCAGTTAAAAAATGGATGGGAGATTTTGCCCCGCAATCATATAAAAATACAGATAAGCTACTGCTTAAAAAGAAAGGTTATGAATAAGTATTCAGAGCACCATATATAATAGGTATCTGCCAAATTAGTAACCCTAAGATCAATACTCCTCTCATAGCATTTTTTCTAGTTAAATTCTTAGATGTCAAAAACTCCCAAGTATGGATAACTGCCGATAGAGTAAAAAAGGTTAAGCAACATAATAGTACAGTAGCATCAGCATAGATTCCCCATTGCATATACCAAACAAAACTAGCAACTAAAGCTACAGATAAATTATTAACACCAGATTGTAGTTGGTAAGGTCGATTTGTTTGCCTACCTAAAGATTTCGCTGATTGTTTACTAAAAAATATTCCCTCTAATCCAGAGAGTCCAGATAGTGATATAACAATAATCAATGTATTATAGTGCAGTAGCTCTATAGAGTTTTGGTTAAATAAAAAGGAGACCACAAAGCCACCAACAACTATTATACCAATCATTGTAAACTCTATAATTTTTGAAATCATAAATTAAAAGCCAAACTTCCTGACAATCTCTTTTACTAGCTTTTTACCTCTAATAGGATTAAACATTATAGAGCTTAAAGATAAATGGTCTGCTCCAGCTTCGATATATTTTTTAGCATCTTCAAGAGTATAAATACCGCCTCCACCAATTATAGTAATACTATCACCAAATTCTTCTTTAGCTTTCTTGATAGCCGGCAAACTGTATTCATGTAAGGGATAACCTGAGATACCGCCCTTATCTGTAGGGATAGTATTACACAAATGAAAAGTTGTAATCCCTACGACAAGATACTCTCTAATCTTAGCATTATGATTTACAGTTGGTGGCATTTTGATACTGATATTTTTACCAGTAAATATCGGAGCTAGCTCAGCAGGGAAGTCAACAATACTAGCATTAGGACAACCTATATTTATCTCAATATTTTTATGATTGGCAAACTTTGGTAACTTTAAAGTCTCTGCAAAACTATGCCAGTCTGACATCTCTAATGCCGCCAAAGATATAATATCTTGCGACCTTTTCGGTGGCTTTGCATTTGCTAACCCTGGGTTACGCAAACCAATCTTATTACGCCAAGCGTTTTTATCTATTTTACGGATAGTTTTGAGAGCTTGTTTGATAAGTCCCCAGCGTCTATTAACTGTAAAAGAACCATAAACATTAGAGGTTTCGGTAAATTTAAGATATTTGCCAAACGGTGGCGAGATTATTATTCTTTTAAGATCTTGATTTTGCATCTTAACACTCAAACTCTTTTAGCTTTTCAACAATATCATCAGCACGAAGTAGAGGTCTACCCACGATAATGTAGTCAACGCCTAGCTCTTTAGCTTTTTTAGGTGTCAAAGCATTAAAATGATCATCACTTAAGTCACTCTCAAGTCTCACACCTGGTACATATAACTTGATTTTATCCCCAAATTTTACTCTAACATCTGCAACTAAATGTGGATGACATATAAAGTTTTCCACACCTAAATCCACACGTCTCTCAAATTTAGCTAGGCTATCTGCCTTATCAAAATTAGCATCACTACTAAGAGTAATCACAGCTAATGGTATTGCTTGAGTATCTGCTGTAAGTGCAGCTTTGACCATTTCATCACTAGCAGTACCATGAAATGTGAAATATTTAAAGTTTGGAATTGCTTTTGAATAATTTTCAATTGCGGTTTTAACTGTATTAGGAATATCGTGTAACTTAAAATCCAAAAAAATATCTTTATCGCCAACTAGTTGATGAATTTCTTTAAAGGATAGCGTTGAACACAGGATATGACCAATTTTAACACAGTCAACATACTTTGAAACAGTGGCTGTTTTCTCTAAATCAGACTTAGAGATACCATCTGCTGAGAACATTATTTTCATTAAGTTTCTCAAATGATTAATCGATGTTGAAACTATATATTAGTTTAATTTATGGAGATAGTAAACTATATTTTTAGCTTCTCATTTTGATCTATGTCAAATTATGGTAACTGTGTCTAATAGTCTTTGGTTGATTTAGTTTTTTCCAATTTTTAATTTTATATTTTTGAAAAATTTTTAACTCAAGATCTAACTTACTTTTTATAAAATCCTTAAAATTATGTATTATTAGATTATATAGATAATTATTTTTATCTATATATCTCATTATAGAAGCATAAAAGGTAGGTTTATTATGGCTTTAAAAGTGGTTATTTCTCATAAAACTCAATATAAGTATGATAAGAAAGTTTCATTATCTCCGCATATAATAAGATTAAGACCTGCTCCTCATAGCAGAACACCTATACAATCTAGCATATAAAACTTTTAGTGCCTGATATGGCAAATAATCTAGAAGCAAATATGGTTTTAATATTTCATCCGAATAACGAAAGTAAAACTATTATGGGGATTAGTGATTTTAATTTTAATGGAGATCACAAGGTTGCAAGAGTCTAGATACATATATAGATGGTGAGAGTTTTGGTAAGCCTGTTATAGTTTCTAAATCTGATGAGTCAATGTATATCATAACGTATGAACCAAATAAACTTCATAGATATGAATATCAAAAAGGCTTTGGTAGTTTTGTTAGCTTAGATTTTGGTTCTAATGGTTTAGAAAAAGAATTTAATTTTGAAGATAATGATAATCCTAGTATTGTAGTAGGACTTCCTAAGAAAAAAAAGAATAAACCTAAAAGACTTGGTGAAGATAAAAGTAAGAATAAGGATACAGAAGATGAAGATGATAATGGTATTCAACTTGTAATACCTAAGTTTGGTTATCTATTTGTATTTACTCCAGATAAGGTTATGCAACTTAATTATGATTTTGATGTACTTCAAGAAGTTGATTTAGGACCGAGTTATTGTCAAATCTAGTGTATGGGAATTAAGCGGCATAATTTTTATCCTGTTTTATTTTGTCAACTTCATGCTCAGAAATGCCATCAATAAAAGTTACATTATTTAGCATTTCATTAATTCTCT
>NZ_WBSX01000064.1 GCF_009823375.1 Francisella noatunensis subsp. noatunensis
TTTTTAACTTTACAGGATAGCTTATGATTATTTGAAGTTCTGCGGCTTTGATATAGCTTCTGTGCTATCTCAGCATTATAGTCACTATTTATACTAGTGCGATTAAGTTCCTTTTTTATAGCTCTTTCACTATAGCCAATTTTATTGGCTATTTGAGATGTTTGGTATCCTAATTTAAGTAATTCTTCTATGCAATATCTATTTGAAAGAGTTAAGTGCTTTGGCATTTTTTAGTTCCTTATCGTTTATTTTAGTTTCGTCAAAACCTAATAAACTATATTTGGAACTCTCTTTCAACTATTTAAAACTTTCAGAATACAATCTAGCATATTATTTTTTACATGATTATTTAATTTAAGTATATTTTTCAAAAAAAATACACTTTTTGAGTCTTTTTATGATTTTTTTTAGAATTTAACTGTAACGAAAAAAAGAGAAAATAGCGATTATTTAAGTCTAACTACTAAAACATCAACATTAGCTTCATGTAAGATGCTATTTGCTGTAGAGCCTAAGAAAAATCTACCAATAGCACTTTTTCTATGACTTCCTACAACGATCAAATCATTTTTATTCTCAGCTGCTTTTTCTAATAAACTATTAGCGATACCACCTATCATTATTGACTTCTCTCCAGTGATACCATTTTTCTCAGCAAACTTCTCTATTGCGTGCTCAACTTTCTCAGTTTCATATGTCATCAATGAAATACTGTCATTAGGTATAACAAAAGCAGTGTCAATTTTTGAACCATAAAGTTTTGCTATATCTTTTGCTTTCTCAACCACTATACATGAGTCATTTTCAAGATCAGTAGGTACAAGCAATCTTTGATAGTTATGCGCTTTACTTGCTTCTTTTTCATTCTCACTAACTCTCACAGTTAGCACGTCACATTTTGCTTTATGTAGAACAGCATTCGCCACTGAACCTAGAAGTAAATTTATACCATGAGTTGCATGAGAACCTAAAACTATCACATCACAACAGCTCTCTTCAGCATAATCAACGATTTCAACAGCTGGATTACCAACAAGTACTTCGTGTTCAACCTTGATACCTGAAATCTTAGCTACAAGCTTATCCAAAGCTTCTTTTGCTTCTTGCTCTATAGAGTGCTGAAAATCAACTATAGATGGTGCAAATGGAGCTACACAATCAATAACTGTAACAACCTTTAAAACTTCTGTATTATTCTTTTTAGCGAAATCTACTGCAGAGTTAATAACGATGTCTGCATTTTCATAAACATTCACAGCTAATAAAACTTTTTTGTATGCCATTAGGATTCTCCAAATTTGTTCTTCCTTCAATTTCCATTATAACAAACAAAAATAAAAAATCATTTAATTACGCATCAAATCTTGGTTTTATAAACAGCTTTAAAATAATGCCAAATCTTATTTGTTAGAGGCTTCTCTAGCTCAAAGATATACTCAACAAACTTTTTTTCAGTGATTATTTCTTTGGCAACTAGACACTTGGCAACTATACCAAGATAAATATAACTATTATCTTTATTTACTCGTGCGAAAACATAGCTTTTATATTGATTTTGACCAATTGTCTTTTCTAAACGATCACCAAGAGTCTTACCTTTTTTTGAGTAATACGAAAAAGTCTGTTTTGAGAGAAACTTATTATCATATATATCAAATTTTTTATTCTCATCAAATGTCATAAACAGTAGTACTTTATCTTCAAAAGATCTATATCCAGCAAGATTAACTCCTCCATTGGCATAATCTTGATTAAATAGATGGGCAATTTCTTTTTTAGAGTATTTTGCATATAACAATAATCCATGAGACTTATTGGGACTATATTTTTCAAAAAAAACTTTTTTATTATAGTCTATTAAATCTTTAATTTGCTCATACAAGAATCTACTTTCATCAATAACATCTGATATCAGTAACCTAATCTCTTGTCCATCTACAGATATTAGAGGCTCATAATCTGCTCTACCGGCATTTACTGTAAATATTTTCAGAGACAAATGCTCTAGTGCATTTGCAAAACTTATAATGTCAAAATCATCTAAACTATCACGTAACACTGCTTCTAAATAAGCTTTATTAATAGTTTTGAATTTCAAAAGCTCCTCTAAAATTAAAATCTCATAAAGCCTTTTTGCTGGAGTAAACTCTTTAGAAATAAATTTTATAATATTGTATTGTCGTTGATTTAAAATCAATACATCTTCTTTAAAAGCTTGCAAAATATCATAGTAAGTATCTTTAGTCGATAAAATAACCTCTGGTGAGATAAAGTTATATTCCTGAAAGTCTATTAATCTAGGAACTCTACCTAGTTCTTTCTTTAACTGAACATAATCTTTTTTTATATTTTTTAGTTGCGAGAAGTTTGTCCTTTGAATATTTTTATAGATTATTTCCTTAGCAATATTACTAAAGGTAATTGTGCTTTCACCAGCTAAATAATTATTTGGTGAGACTACAAACTTTTTAAGCTCGTCCTTGTCATAACTATTATCTCCACTTAATGCCACAGGAATGAGAAAATTGTTGTTATAATTTGCGATAAAGTCCAAAATCACAACAAAGTCTTTAGACTTATACTTACGCAGTCCACGCCCTAATTGCTGTATATAGACTATAGCACTTTGAGTAGGCCTTAGAAGGATAACCTGATTAACACATGGAATATCAATACCCTCATTAAAAATATCTACTGTAACAATAATTTCAAGTAACCTACTCTCAAGTTCACCAATAGTTTCTTGCCTTACACGCTCTGAGTCTTGACTTGATAAAGCTTTAGCTTTGATACCTCTTTGACTGAGCTTAGTCGCAAGCTGTACTGCCTCATCAACATTACTAACAAACATTAAAGCTGATCGCGATTTGCCACTATAACCATAGAAATTAGCCTTATCAATAATATGCTCAACTCGTTGGTCACTAATTAATTTAGAAAAATCTTTCGCAAAAACCTCTTCTGATTCTAAATAAAAATCCTCTATAGCAAAATAGTGAAATGGACAAAGAAAATTATATTCTAACGCCTGATGAAGCCTGATTTCATAAGCGATGTTATAATCAAAAAGCTTAAAGATATCAGCATTATCACTCCGCTCCGGAGTAGCAGTCATCCCAAGTAAAAATTTTGGCTTAAAATGTGATAAAACTTTTTTATAACTTTGTGCTTCTGCATGATGAACTTCATCAACTATAATATAGTCAAACTCATTTGTCTCAAAGCTTGCTAATGTTTTAGGGCTTTTTAGCGTTTGTACCGTAGCAAATAGATAATCTGCAGGATCTTTGATTTCTCCAGTATACAGACCAAGTGTTTTATCTTTTATCACTTTTTCAAAAGTCTCTTTTGCCTTTATTACAATGTTTGTACGATGCACTATAAACAAACACTTTTCCGGCTTTACTTTTGCTACATCAAAAGCACTTAAAAAAGTTTTTCCAGTCCCGGTGGCACTAATTATTAATGCTTTATTTTTGCCTTGCTGTCTTAATCGATCCAGATTCTCTAATGCATCTTGCTGAATCTTATTAGGAGATATTTTAGTATCGATAGGTCTATAACTAGCGATATTGCTACTTATTTGTTGATATATTTGACTATATTGCTGAATGATATCTCTAGCATATTCTGCTTTAGCAAAAAGATAATCAAATTCTGCTAAAATTTGCTCCGTTGTTGAGTCATTATTAGAAGTTTCAAAAAGCAGATTCCATTCGTTATTAACTGTAAGTGCTGACTGAGTAAGGTTTGAGCTACCTAGAATTATTCGCCAACTATCCTTATTACGAAAAAAGAAACCTTTGGCATGAAAATTATCATCACTAAGAACTTTTAACTCGATATTATTAAATTCCATGAGCTTCTCAAGAGCTTTAGGTTCTGTAAAATTCAGATAACATCCTGTTAAGATTTTGCCCTTTACACCTTGAGCATTTAATTGACGTAAAGTCTCTAAAATGCAAATAACTCCACCTAAAGTCACAAAAGCAACACTTATAACAAACTCTTCACAGTCTTCAAGTTGATTAATAATTTCAGTAAGTATCTTAGAACTTTTAGAGTTTGTGAGAAATCGCTTTGTATCGTGAGACATTTGTGGTTACATTTTTACAGGTACAGTTGAATCGAGATTTCTTTGACCATTTTGACTTTTACCTCAACAATATAGATTATTTGTATCTTTCTCAATACCACAAGTATAGGTAGTTGCCATGCTTAACCTGCTGAACTCATATCCGTCTGGACCTTCTGAGGCTTATCAAAAAGACCTTTTTCACCATTACCAACCTCACCATTAGTACCATCACCCCAACAATATGCATGACCCTCTTCATCTAAAGAGCATGCATAGTGAGCTTTTGTATATACTTTCTTGAAGTTAATACTATTATCTATATCTACTCTTAAAGGCTTTTTGACTTTTTTTGCATTAGTATCACTACCTAATTGCCCTCTTTTATTACTACCCCAGCAATAGACATCTTTTTTATCATCAAGAGCGCAATTAAAATCATCTCCCTTACTTACATCTTTAACATCTTTTAGCTTCTTGTAGTGTCGCGATATCTTTTTTACTGCATCTTTGTCGGTATGTTTAGAGCTAGTATTGATACTATAATTTTCACATTTTAACTCCCCATCACCATCAAATCTGCAGTTGTAACTATTAGAGTCATCTTTAGAGAATTTATTGTTATACTTCTGTATTTTTCCATCATCTCTATAGCTATTATTTTCATATGCAAAACTACTATCTGTTGAATGATCATAGTCTCCAAAAAAAGATTGTGTAAATGTAGTATTAGCAAAAGCCATACACAAAAATGACATCAAGACTGTCGAAATAACAATTCTCTTCATAAATAAATTTTAATTTAAAGCTACTAATATAATATTAAGTAATAATCAAATAAAATACTAGTGATTACGCTTTAGGTGGAAATGTTTTTTGCTCACAATAGCGAAGAAAACCAAAGAATATCTCTTCTTTCGTATAATTATCTCTATCGACATAAGGCCTTGTTATCAATATCGGATAACAGCCTGCTATCAAGCAAGCAAGACATCCTGTTAGCAATCTATCATCAACGAGTGCTAACTCACTAGGCTGGCAACCAAGCAGATTAATTATTTTTTCTAGACCATCTGGGTATGGTTTTTTTGCAACACCTGATATAAATCTTATCTGTGGAAAATATTTTTTAAAGTATTCTAGTCGCTCTTGAGTAGGTTTATTAGAAAGAATGAAAACTCTATCTTCTGAAAAATTAGTAACAAATTTTGTAAGCCAACCCATAACTTCAGGATGCATTTCAGGCTTACCATGACTTGCCAAAACCCCATCAAAATCTAGAGCAAGATATTTAACCTGATTCTTAGTCAGCATCTCCGGAGTTAAATTTATTATAGTCTCCAAATGATTAGTATCAGATAATCTTAGAGCTTTTCGATACTTAAACATCTGCCTTAGAGTATAAAACGCACGCTGTAGCATAATATTTTATTTTTATAGTTTTATATTTATAGTATAGCAACAAAACAATCTATTAGCACAAATGTGTTTTTTTAATTTATGCTAACTAAAATTCTTAAAAAATTATATATCCCTCTAATTTGTCTACTAAGCATATCTTTAGGTATCAGCTCACAAATAGTAAATACAAACTCTCAAGACTACTACAATAACGCTGTAATTTTTGCAAAAGAACTCAAAGATAAAAATATCTGTGATACGGATGAAAAATATTCTTTAGAGGACTTCTATAAAGGCCTAAAAGATAAAATAAATAATCAAGATAACTTTTTGCTAAAAAAACATGATAATAAAAAAATTAGCTTTTCGATAGGATATAAAACCGGAATGAGTAGTCTTAAGAAAGGCTTTCTTTTTAGTTCAAGTCCAGCCAAACTATACAATCCTAAAATAGTTTTATCTGGCATCTCTGATCATTACAGCAATACAAAACCTAAATTTAAGCTCATAGAAAGCACTAGGCTTCAAGAAATTCTCAATAGTGATTCTCAGACTCTTCCTAAAGATATTAGCACTGATCAGTTTAACTATAGTTTAGGTTTTAATTTATTTGAAATACCAAAAAATTACAGCTCATCAAATATTGTAGACAATAAATCTTTCATTGAAGGTATGAAAGCAGGTCTAAACAATGATAAATATAATCTTTCAAAGCAACAAGTAGCTGAATTTAGTTACATCATGGGCACTTTCTATAGCACTAACCTAGATAATGAACAACATAGAGATGCTTTTTTAGAGGGATTTAAGAGCGAACTAGCTAAACAACCACAGAGGTTCGATAAAGTTTAAAACCTTAAATTAGCTATTAAATATCTTTTTTGACGGTCAATGCTCTCTCATAAATGTCATTTTTTTTAGCTCCTGTGAACTTAACCACTAACTTAACTGCTTTTTTAACCGGCATATCATCCAGTAAATCTTTTAGTAAGTCATCAATATCAACACATAGGTTACTACTCTGATCACTAATATCATTGCTATTATTACAGTCGATAACAACAACGAACTCTCCTCTTATAATATCGGGATTATTTTTAAAAAAATCACAGACTTCCTCTACAGAACCAGCAACAAATTTCTCAAACTGCTTTGTAAGCTCCTTAGCAACAACAATATTGTTATGAGGCATTATCTCTAACAAATCATCTAAAAGATATGTAATTCTATGTACAGATTCATATATTATTACTGTTGCATTTGCTAATTGCAGGTCACGAATCTGCTGTTGCCTTTTAGCCTGTTTCGCTGATAAAAATCCTTTGAACAGAAAGCTATCCGAAGGTAAGCCTGCCGCAGATAATGCCGTTATCAATGCACTAACACCTGGTACAGGTACAACCTTATGTCCGCTGTTACGTAAGCTTGCAACTATCTTATAACCTGGATCTGAAATTAATGGTGTTCCTGCATCACTTACCAAAACTATGCTATTATCATTGCCTAAAAGCTCTTTGACATACTCAACTCGTGACTCCTCATTAAAATCATGACATGAGATCAACTTCTGATCACCACGAATATTGAGATTCGTCAATAGCTTAGCAGTCATACGTGTATCCTCTGCTAGAATCACATCTGCACTACTTAGAATACTCACAGCTCTATAAGTTATATCTTGCAAATTCCCAATAGGCGTTGCTACGACATAAAGAGTTCCTTTTTCTATACTATTCACCTATCATACCCACCAAATTTGTAACATCTCCCGCTCCTTGAATTAACACAACCGTATTATCATACACAAGCTTCTCTAAGAAATAGAGCACATGATCAAAACTATCAGCTAAAAGTGCTTGGGGAATATCTTTGATAAGATCTTGACTCTCAGCCCCTTGTATAACTTGCTCTCCAGCTGAATATGTTGGAAGTATTATTAGTTGATCAGCTAAAGATAATGCCTTTGGCCAGTCTATAAGCAAGTCTCTATTGCGTGTGTATCTATATGGCTGAAAGACATGTATTATTTTTTTATTGGGATACCTATCTCTAACAGCTTCAAGACTGCTTGTAACTTCCACAGGATGATGCCCATAGTCATCAATAACAGAGATTCTATGACTTGATATCTGCTTATCATAAATATCAAACCTTCTTGCAACACCTTTTACACTAGCTAGTGCATTATAGATATCTTCATATCCAAAACCCAAATCCAAACACACTACAACACACGCGGTAGCATTTTGAACATTATATTTACCAGGTAATTCTAGTTCAAAATCATACTTACCTGATTTGTACTCAACTGTGAAAGTAGTTAAGTTATCACGCACCCTATAATTATATATTCGAGCGTCTGAATTTATCGTGAAACCATAAGATACAATATTTCCTACTACTCGCAAACGATACTTATATAGCAAATCATTGCAACCGTAATCATCAACACACAAATATATATTTTCGATACTTTCTTTCATCAAAAAATTTACAAAGCTCTCAAGTAAATTGTCATAGCTATTTTTATATGTCGACATGTGATCAAGATCAATATTCGTAACTATTGCAACATTTGGATTTAGATATAAAAATGAAGCATCACTTTCATCTGCTTCTATAACTAACCTATCTGTACCATTTACCTGAATATTTGAGTCAGCATATTTGACCACTCCACCAACAACAAAACTACTAGTTGTATCAAGCTTACATAGCAATGTCGCTAGAATACTTGATGTCGTAGTCTTACCATGAGTTCCGGTGACTGCGATACTATACCTAAAATCTTTCATTAATAATGCTAGAAACATAGCTCTTTGCAAACACTGCACTCCCAAAACACGCGCTTTTGATAACAAAGGATGGTTATCAAGAATAGCACTTGAGTACACTACCATATAGTAATCTGAAACATCAACACTATTAGGACTGGAGAATATTGAAATACCCAAAGACTCTAACTTAATAGTTAATTTATTTGGAATACTATCATAGCCGGCAACATCAGCACCAAGTCTTTTTGCTGCAACAGCTAACGCCGAGACGCCAATACCACCAGCACCAAGGAACAATATTTTTTTCTTCAATCTAACTCTCAGAAGCAGTTATGCTAGTAGCTACCATTTATGAATATTTTAGCACAACGACTACTTTAGTCATAATCCTCGCCAATACTTAAATACTGCAAGACTAAGCTCTTTTAACATTCCTTTACCATCTGCAGCATCAATACCATTATCTTCGCACCATTTTGTAAAAATAGTCCCACCATCTGAACTATACATCAAATCATAAGCAAATGCGCTTTTATTAAAGTTTGCTTTTTTTATAGGAAGCAATTCACCATAAATACTTGATGATGTTGAATTAATCACGATATCAAAAGACTCTTTGATATCACCAAAATCAATCACATTTATTTTAGCTTCTGATTTGAATAAATCTTTTATCACTTCTGCTTTTGCTTTAGTTCTATTAGTAATACTTACAGATAATGGCGACTCTTTAATAATCGCAGCAACAACTGATTTGGCAGCTCCTCCAGCCCCTACTACAAGAACTTTTTTATCCCTAAAATCTATTTTATAATTATTCTTAATATCATTAACTATACCCAAACCATCATAGTTTAGGGCTATCATTTTACGATCCTCAGTAAAAACAATATTACTAGCAGCTTTAACTGCCTTAGCAGTATCATCGGCATCATCTGCCAAATCGTATACTTTTTCTTTATGTGGTACAGTTACACTTAATCCTTTAATTTGAGAATTATCACGAAACTCCTGAATCTTTGTTTCTAAATCTTCTGGATTAACTTCAATAGCTGTAAAAAGTATATCTTGATTATATTGCTTTGCTAGCTCCATTTGAATTTTAGGAGATAGACTATGTTTAACCGGATAACCGATTACATGATATAGATCTTTCATGCAACAAAAAACTATTTATAAAATTTATTGAAATTATACCATAGTAACGCTAGATTGTATTCTCAATGTTTATAGAGATACCAAAATGTACTTCATTAGGTGTCAAGTAATTTAAACATTTCTTAGGTCTATTATTCAAGTCTATCTGTAACTTTCTAATGTATTGATGAGATATATTGTTAAAGTTAGTACCTTTAGGTATAAATTGTCTGATATACCTATTCATGTTTTCATTAGTACCTCTTTGCCAAGGACTGTATGGATCAGCAAAGAATACTTTGATGCCAGTCTTGCTAGTTAGCTTCTTATGTTTAGCAAACTCTTTACCATTATCAAATGTAGCTGTTAATATTTTATGACCATTAGATACTTTGTACAATATTCTATTGATTGAATTAGCTGTTCTATCTATAGACTTGGCTAAAATAGTAAATCTGCTAGCTCTATCGACCATTGTTACAATAGCACTTTTATGGTCTTTACCAACAATAGTGTCACCTTCAAAGTGATAAAGATTTTTTCTATTAGCACTGCTAGGTCTTTCAGAAATACTCGCTCTATCCTTTATCTTAACTTGTTTAGAGTCACCTTCTTTTTTGTATTTATATTG
>NZ_WBSX01000065.1 GCF_009823375.1 Francisella noatunensis subsp. noatunensis
CTATTATGTTACTTTTTGTCATGTGTGTATTCCTCAGTTAAGAGTTTATATTTTGCAAAATAATTCTATCATTCTGCTGCGAATACACCGCTTATTTCTATATTAGATTTTCATCATACACTAGATTCGAGTATAACTCTCAAATGAGAAGACTGTTCTAGTACTTCTTTAGTAAGCTGTGTGCGTGAGCGTAAGCCAACGATTTTAAAATCTTTAAGCTTATCTATAAGTTCTTGACCTTCTGTGCTGTATTCAATAGTTCAATATTTTCGTATCTAGCAGCTTTAAATGATTCAAGAGCATTTAAATGAATACCTTCTAAAAGTAGAATAGGGATTTTCTTTTTGTTAAGAGATAATTGATTCATTTTTATAATATCCTTATACAGAAATTTTTGCTTTTATAGCTGGATGATGTTTATAATTCTGAAATTCAAAGTCTTCATATTTGTAATCAAATATAGAACTTGGTTTTCTTGAAATTTTAAGCGTTGGTAAGTCTAAAGGCTCTCTACTAAGCTGCTCATTTACTTGCTTTATATGATTGTTATAAATATGACAATCGCCACCTGACCAAATAAATTCACTAACATCAAGGTCACATTGCTGAGCAATCATGTGTGTTAGTAATGAGTAGCTCGCAATATTAAATGGAACTCCTAAAAAGGCGTCAGCACTTCTTTGTGTAAGCATACAAGATAACTTATTATCAGCAACATAAAACTGGAACATTGCATGACAAGGTGGTAGGGCAGAATTACCTTTAGCGACATTCTCTTGAGGAGAGATTTTTTCTGAAGGTACGACACAAGGATTCCATGCTGAGACAAGAATTCTACGTGAATTTGGATTGGTTTTTAGCATTTCAATTACTTCAGCAATTTGATCTATACCTTCGCCATTGAAGTCACGCCATTGTTTACCATATATCGGTCCAAGTTCACCTTCTTCAGTTGCCCATTCGTTCCAAATTCTAACTTTATTATCATTTAGATATTTTACATTTGTGCTGCCACTTAAAAACCATAACAGTTCATGAACAACACTTGGGATATGAATTTTTTTTGTAGTTACTAATGGGAAACCTTGTTGTAAATCAAAGCGCATTTGGTAGCCAAAAATACTTCTTGTACCAGTACCTGTTCTGTCGCCTTTTTCAGTTCCATTGTCTTTGATATATTTTAGAAAGTTTAGATATTCTCGCATTTATTCTTCCTTGTTTTTATAAACACTATGATAAGAATTATTGCCCCTAACACGATCATAGGAATAGATAGTATCTGTCCCATAGTCATCCAATTAAAGAATATATAACCATATTGAGGGTCTGGCTGTCTGAAAAACTCGCAGATAAATCTAGCACTACCATACAAGAACATAAACAATCCTAATATTAAATAACGTGGTCTTTTTTTGATACTAACTAGCCATAATACTGTAAATAGTACTACACCTTCTAAAAAGAACTCAAATAGTTGGGAAGGGTATCTAGGTAATGGTCCACCAGTAGGAAAAATCATTCCTATTGGAGAATCTGTAACTTTCCCCCATAACTCGCCGTTTATGAAATTACCAATCCTACCAGCGCCTAGACCTATAGGCACAACTGGAGCTACAAATTCGCTAAGGTCAAAGAAGTTAACTCCAAGTTTGCGTGCATATAGTGCAAATGCTATTAATACACCTATAAACCCTCCATGGAATGACATACCACCATCCCAGAGGAAAAACATTTGGAGAGGGTTATGAAAATAGTAGGGTAGATTGTAAAAGATTATATAGCCAATTCTACCGCCCAATATAACACCTAAAGCAATATAAAATGTTAAATCGCCTGCTTGTTCAGGTTTGATAGGTGCCCATGATTTAACTTTTGCTCTGTATCTCAATAAATACCAGCCAGCAAAAATACCGAATAAGTACATTAAACCATACCAGTGGACTTTTATCGGACCTAGATGTAAAGCAACTGGATCAATTTGAGGATAGTGTAACATTAGATATAGCCTTGCTATTTAGATTATTGATTGTGATTCAAAATCAAGAGCTGCAGAATAATTTATGTATTCTGGCTCAGGTTGATTTTGTTTATTAGCTTTTTCAACTGTTTTTTCTTTTTTATTATTTTTGGTAGTTTTAGGCTTTTCTTTTTTTACGCTACTTTGTTCAGATATTTTATCATCTTTTTCTAGTTTAGCTTTTTTAGATTGCTCTTCTTTTACAACTACTTCATCAACTATTTCAATAGTTTCTTTTATCTCTGCATGAATATTGTTGCTATCCTCTACTTCAGTGTTTTGGATTTTTTCAGCTTGTTTAGCCTTTTCAGCTTGTCTAGCAGCTTCTTTAAGAAGAGTTATTTCTTTATCGACTAAAACAGTATCAAATTTTAGATATTTACTAGTCTTTGCTTTTTCTTCAGTAGCTACTTTTGTAGCACCATCATCTTTTAAGCTATTATAGTTTTCTAAAACATCTTTAACCATAACAGAGACAAACTCTTCAGGATTTTTAGATATTACTTTCTTGATATTGTCAGTTTTTTCAGCAGTTTGATTCTGATACTTAAGCTGAGTAATATCAACAACCTCTTCAGCATTATTAAGATTTAGATTGTTGCTTCTGCTACTACTGCGATTGTTTGATTTTTTATCAAACTTATCACTACTTAATTTATTTTTGTTACGATCATTCCTATTATCATTGTTTTTACGATCGTTATGCTGGTTATTGTCTCTTTCTTGTCTGTTGTCTTGAGACTTTTGGACTTGAGGTTTTTGACCTTTATTATTATTTTTATTATCGTTGCGATCGTCACGCTGATTAATGTCTTTTTGCGGTCTTTTATCTTGATACTTTTGAGGTTTTTGAGCCTTATCTTTGTTGTTGTATTGTTTATTTTGAGGTTCCTTATTCTCAACAGCAATAGCTTCAGTACTATCTGTAAGCTTAGTTAATAATTTGCTAAAGAAACCTTTCTTCTTTGATTCTTGTTGCGTATTACTTTCTCTTTTATTGTCTTGAGTAGTATTAGCATCAATGATCTTATTTTCTTGAGACTTGTCTTCTTTAGCATCTAAGTTTTGATCGTTAGACGTTGGTTTGGTTAGCTCAACCGCAGCAATTTTCTTTTTTCCTGCTTTAGGGATTTCAACGTTAAATACATCTTCTATTAAGTCAGAGCTAGTACGATTTGATTTGTAGCTTGTACCCCAAATTCTTTGCATTTGAAACTTTGGAGATTCCATGTTGAAGTTAGGAATTAACATGACTTTAACTTCAGAGATTCTTTCAATTTCGACAATGCTATCTCTTTTCTCATTTAGTATATATGCAGCTATATCAACAGGGACTTGAACACGTATCTCATTAGTATCTTCTTTGATAGCCTCTGCTCTAATTTTACGTAAAATAGTAAGTGCAGTGGCTTGAGTTGTTTTTATGAAACCATGTCCGTCACAACGAGGGCACTTTTGCATTACACTTTCATTGATTGATGAGCTTAAGCGTTGTCTAGATATTTCAACAAGTCCAAGTTTAGATATGCGTGACATTTGAACGCGTGCTTTATCTTGCTGCAGTGCTTCCATTAATTTTTCTTCGACTTGTTTTCTATTTGGATAGAATGACATGTCAATAAAATCAACGATAACTAGACCACCAAGATCTCTGATTCTAAGTTGGCGAGCAACTTCTTCAGCAGCTTCTAAGTTTGTTTTGAAAGCAGTAGTTTCAACATCTTCAGCTTTGTTAGCACGAGATGAGTTAACATCAATAGCAACCAAGGCTTCTGTTGTGTCAATTACAATAGAACCACCAGAAGGTAATCTAATTTCTCTCTTATAGGCATTTTCTATTTGTTGATCGATACCAAACTGTGCAAATATAGGTAATTCTTCGTTGTATAATTTTACTTTGTTAATATCAAAACTTTGTCTAAGTAAGCCAAGTTGTCTTTTAACATCTTCATAGCATTCTTTAGAATCTACAATAATTTCTTTGACGTCTTCTTTTAGATGATCTCTAACTGTTCTGACAATTATGTCACTCTCTTTGTGAAGTAGGGCAGGCTTTTTGATTTTATGATAAGCTTTAAATATTGAATCCCATAACTCAACTAGAGTGTCGAAATCATGTTTTAACTCTTCAAAAGAGCACTCTACACAAGCAGTTCTTGCAATTACACTCATATTTTTAGGGATGTTTAAATCTTTTAGATATTTCTTAAGTTTTTCTCTATCCTCACCCTCTACACGACGTGAAATACCGCCACCATCTGGGTTGTTTGGTAGCAATACCATGTATGAGCCTGCAAGTGTGATAAATGTAGTTAAAGCTGCACCTTTATCACCACGCTCTTCTTTGTCAATCTGTACTATTAACTCTTGACCTTCTGAAAGAAGATGTGCAATATTTTCAACATTTGGTACGTCTTTTAGATAATACTCAGAAACTTCCTTGAATGGTAAAAAACCATTTTTATCTTCACCATAGTTGACAAATATTGCATTCAAACTTGGTTCAATTCTAGAAATATAGCCCTTATAAATATTAGCTTTTTTCTGCTCTCTATCAACATTTTCAATATCTAAATCAATAAGTTTTCCGTTATCTAGAGTAGCAATTCTTGTTTCTTCACTACTTTTACTATTTATTAGTATTTTCTTCATTTTTTAGTTAATTCCTTCAATAATATAATGTTCATAACTAGCTGTTTAATGAGCTAGCTCGTTAAGTTCAGACCTATTTTGGTCTTTTTAATAAATCGCTTTTATAGACTATTTCATATATGAAACTGATCAAATTTACCATCTTTAATCATGCGCCTATTTAGTTCGCGATTTTGTTAAAGTACTATGTACGCAATTATTTGATATAATATCAATATTAGCTAATAATTAAAAGAATTATTGATTTTTAATGGGTCTTATTTATCTAGATTATGCAGCGACTACTCCACTTAGTCAAAATGTCAAAAAAACAATGCTAAAATCGATTAGTGATGACTCTAATTTTTTTAATTCTGGATCATCAACTTATGAGCAGGCTTTATTAGTTCGCGATAAAATTGAGCAAGCAAGGGTATCTATAGCAGATAGGTTGTCTGTTTTGCCTAGAGAGATTATTTTTACATCAGGAGCTACTGAGTCAAGTAACCTTGCAATAAAAGGAGCAGCTTATGCTTATCAAAATAAAGGTAAGCATATAATTACATCAAAAGTTGAACATAAAGCAGTACTTGATGTTTGTGGTTTTTTAGAAACCAAGGGATTTGAAATTACGTACTTGGATGTAGATGGATTTGGACAGATTGATTTAGAGCAACTTAAAAAAGCTATTAAACAAGAGACTATTCTTATAAGTCTAATGGCTGTAAATAATGAGCTAGGTACTCTAAATAATCTTCGTGAGATCGGTAAGCTAACTAAGCAGAGTGGTATAGTTTTTCATGTCGATGCTGCTCAAGGATATGGCAAGATTGATATTGATATAAATCATATGAATATCGATTTGTTATCGGTATCTGGACATAAAATTTATGCTCCAAAAGGTGTGGGATTTTTATATGTGAGATCTAAAAGGCCAAAAGTTAAGCTAGAAAAACAGGTACATGGTGGAGCACAGGAATTTAATCTAAGAGCAGGAACATTAGCAAATTATCAGATATTTGCATTAGCTGAGGCTGTAAAAGAGATGTTTGCTAATAGACAGAATAATCTGCAGTACATAAAGGATTTGCGAGATACTTTTTTGGATATTATTAAAGAAATTTATGATATAAAGATAAATACAAAACTTGATAATAGCTATCCTGGTATTTTAAGCATTACTTTTGTAGGTGTAAAAGGTGAAACTTTATTAGCAATGCTTGATGGGATTTGTATGTCTATGGGGTCTGCGTGTAATTCTCAGGCTGTTGAACCATCTCATGTTTTGGTTGCTATTGGTTTGAGCGCTGATCAGGCAGAGTCTACGATAAGAATTTCATTTGGTTTACATACTTCAAGAGAGCAGGTTGTATTAGCAGCTAAAAGACTAATAGAAAAAGTTAAGCTTTTGAGAGCGATATCTCCACAAGGAGAAGGAAATGTATAATAATTTGGTAAAGAAACTTCTTGCAGAGGTTAATTTTGAAGATGCTATTATTTTGCCAGAGCAAGTCAAATATTGTGTGATTGATAACTTTTCGGTTATAGAGATGTATATTTCTGAAAAAAAAATCTCATTTAGAGTTTATGGTGGTGCTTATATGCTAGCAATGATAAAATGGTTGCAAAATAAATTACAACATAAAGCTGATATTAAGAAAATATCACTACAAGAGCTTGTGAAAGAATTTGAACTGCCTGAGTTTAAATATAGAAATGCTTCGCAAATAATCGAACTTATTGAGAAAATAAATGCAGCAGTTGTATGATTTTTATATATTGCATCAGTGTAAATATAAAGAAAATTCTCTACTTGTGAGTATATTCACTCGAGAGTTTGGTAAGATTTCGGGATTAATAAGAGTTAATAGAAAAACGATAAACCTATATCAGCCTTTGGTTAAATTAAGAGGGCAAATTAGTCTTGCTAAAAAATCAGATGGATTATCTAAAATCTATAACGTAGAGTTTGTTGAGTCATTTTATCAAAACACATATATCAATCTATTATCATTGCAGTACATGAATGAGTTGATATATCTGCTACTGAGCTACTCTCATGAAGAAGAGTTTTTATTTGAGAAATATGGTTTTATTCTAAAAAATATAAATGAAATTAATTATAAATATTTGTTGAGAATGTTTGAGCTTGAGTTGCTAGATAGTCTTGGGCAGGGGGTTTATGTCGATTGCGATATTGATGGTATGCTTATTGATGAGAGTTTAAATTATTCGATACTTACCACGGGTTTTAAAAAAAAATTATCAGCTATTCCAAATAGTATTGCTGGGAAAAATCTCTTGAAAATCAATCAATCAGTGAGCTCATGGACTGATGAGGATCTAAAAGCCATTTCTAAAGTTACTCGTGCCTATATTGATTATGCTTTAGCAGGTAAGCAGCTAAGAAGTCGTAAACTTTTAATAGATTATTTAAATTTGGGTAAAAAATAGTCTTTGTAATTATATTTTGTTAGAGAGCCTGTTCTTAAATGCTTTGATGAAAGATATTGTAGGTGGTATCAAAGATACAACAATAATTAAAATTACAAATAGGCCGAAATATTTTTTAACAAAAGCATTATTGCTAAAGAAGAATGCTAAGTAGACAATAGAGTACACCCATATAAAAGCACCAAGAATTCCCATTAATACAAATTTAGGATATCTCATGCGTGCCATACCGGCTGTGAAAGGCATAAATGTTCTTACAAGTGGTGTGAATCTTGCTAATATGATTGCAGCGGCGCCATATTTATTAAAAAATTCTTGTGCTTTAAGTAGATGAGCTGTTTTGAGGATTTTTGCATCATCTTTGAAAATCCGTTTACCGACCATTCTGCCAAGGAAATAGTTGCATGAGTCACCACACACAGCTGCGGCTACAAGTATTGGAGCTAATACATGTACATTTAAGCTAGTCGCAGCTCCAGTAAGTCCTAGTGCAAAAAGCAAAGAGTCGCCAGGTAAAAAGGGTGTTACCACAAGCCCAGTTTCACAAAAAATCACTAAAAAAAGTAATAAATAAGTCCAATTACCAAGTATATTAATATATGTGCTAATAAATTGATCTAGATGTAGGGTTATATGAAATAATGCTGAAATCGTATCCATAAATTATTCATTTTGAATGTTTTGTCGTTAGATTATAAAAAAATAATATCTAAAGGTTAAGTTCTTTTTACTTTTATTTTATTTGTAATCCCTTTTATAACCATTTGAATCACAACTACAGCTACAATAATGGCAATAATTAAGCTCAGATATTGTTTGACAAAATAGTTGTCACTAAAGAAATATACTGTATATGTAATTGAAAAAGACCAAATAATAGCTGATATGACTCCTAATGTAACGAATTTGGCATAGTTCATGTTGCTAACTCCAGCAACAAATGGAGTAATCGTTCTAACAAAGGCTATAAAGCGTGAAAAAATTATTGCTTTTGTACCGTATTTATCCAAAAATTCTTTGGTTTTAATTAAATATGCTTTTTTGAGGATTCTAGCATGTGTGCTAAATAATTTCTCACCAATAAATTTACCAGTAATATAATTGCAAGAGTCTCCGATAATAGCTCCTAAACAAATTGATAGAACCGCTAAATGAATGTTGATACTTGTTGCAGCAGCAGTTACACCAATTGTAAATAGTAAGGAGTCACCGGGAAAAAATATTCCAAGAACAATTCCAGTTTCACAAAAAATGATAAAAAACAGTAGTATATAAAACCAAACACCTAAAATATCTATGAAGTAATTTATATACTCATTAAAATGGATAATAAAATCAAACATTGCTCTACTCCGGTTTGATTTTTATTGATAAAGCATGGATTTGTGGCATAAGTGATTGTGTACATCTGAATATTTCTTTATGTGCTTTAATCTTTGCCATATCACTTAATTTTTTAGATGAAATATTGACTACATAGTGGTATTTACCTTCTATAAATCCTCTGTGTTTTGCGTGCTTGTGTGTTTCATCTATTATTTTAATTGTTGCTAGAGGATCAAGTTCAGATAGTATTTTGTTTTTAATTTCATTAGCTAGAGTAGTACTATCCATATTCTATAATATCCTCGTAGGTGTAATAATTAAATCAAGCTTAATATCATATATATCTATGATGATATCATCATTTTGCTGTTCATCAAAGGCTATGCCTATAGTTAAAGGGGAATTACAGTTTTTTTTGAAGCTTAAAGTATAGTCATAGAAACCTCCTCCCATGCCCATTCTGAATTTATCTTTATTGAAACCAACAATTGGCACGATAATAATATCAAGTTCCCAAGCAGAAATGATGTCAGTTGCTGAATATCTAGGTTCTTTAATCCTATATTTATTCAAATAATACTCTTTTGAATCTTTTGCGAACCATAAACTATGTTTTATAAAAGAGTGAACTATAGGTAAATAAATATTTCTGAAGTGGTTATTGATTAAGGATGTATTAACTTCATTTTTAAGAGAAACAAAACTGGCTATTTTGGGATCTGAGAAGTTGTTTTTAATATAATCTATGACTTTAAAGTTGATTTTAGATGATAGTTCGTCTTTATCATTTAGATTGTTCCTAATATTTAAGAGTTCTCGGCGTATATGCTCTTTGTTCATGACTAAAACTATAAATAATTAGTTGTCCAGATTACCGTTTTAGTTCAATATTCTTGATCCCTATGGTATCAAGTTTGGGTGCCATAGTTCCAACGTTGGGCTTCTTTGTGAATGCACGGCATCAAAGCTTGCTCTCTAGTTCAAACACCAAGCTCCCTATTCTAAGTAGTATCGGTACAAGATCGTAACTAAATCACCAATAACCCAGACAACTAAACTTTTGAATACGTATGTATTATAAACGACTATATGTTTTCTTTGAACAATTTATGGTAAGAAGTTTGTAGATATATTACTTGACTTTGTTTGATTTGAGTTATCTACTTTTAGTGCGTGCCGAAAAGTTATTAGCTAGATTGTATTCTGAAAGTTTTAAATAGTTGAAAGAGAGTTCCAAATATAGTTTATTAGGTTTTGACGAAAATAAAATAAACGATAAGGAACTAAAAAATGCCAAAGCACTTAACTCTTTCAAATAGATATTGTATAGAAGAATTACTTAAATTAGGATACCAAACATCTCAAATAGCCAATAAAATTGGCTATAGTGAAAGAGCTATAAAAAAGGAACTTAATCGCACTAGTATAAATAGTGACTATAATGCTGAGATAGCACAGAAGCTATATCAAAGCCGCAGAACTTCAAATAATCATAAGCTATCCTGTAAAGTTAAAAAGCTA
>NZ_WBSX01000066.1 GCF_009823375.1 Francisella noatunensis subsp. noatunensis
TTAACAATATATCTCATCAATACATTAGAAAGTTACAGATAGACTTGAATAATAGACCTAAGAAATGTTTAAATTACTTGACACCTAATGAAGTACATTTTGGTATCTCTATAAACATTGAGAATACAATCTAGCAAATATAAAAGTTATCGCATTTGTTGATTTCACACAGAGTGTGCAATAATTCGAGCAAAAAATAATCCAATTGTCGTATTATAAAGGTATAGTGGGTGTTCGACAAATAATGTCTAAGGATTCTAGTGCTAGCTATAGCCCTTTTGATAAAGAAATTCCATCAGACTTGTTTGAGAAATTAGTCATCCTAAAAAAATATAATATGATATTTGAATGTCAGATGTATCCCCAACAATTTGTTAGTGTTGTGTCAGATATTCTTAAATCAAATGTGACTTGTTGTGTTGAACATTTTGGGTTACCTATAAAAACAAGAGATGATAATCTTCTGTATTGGCGAGATTTACTTAGGTATGTTGATAATAATCAAAGCCTATATCTAAAGCTATCAGGAGGAGATCTAAATAATAACGAGGACGAGATTAAAGAAATTTTAGAAGAAGTAAAAAATAGTGTTGCTTCATCAAAGCTTTGTTATGGTTCTAATTACCCTGTGTCAAATACAGATAATTATAATAAATGGTTTGATATGGTTTGCAATGCGTTTATTGACGCTAAATCACAGCAAGATATATTCTTTAATACAGCGAACTATATAAGTTTAACCTTTTGTAGAGACTTTTGCTGATGTGTAGATATTTTTGAAGAATATCAGATATATGCTTGTATAGGCTGTTATAAATATCATATTAATCGTGAAGTTTGACCAATACATAGTCCACAACACACTTTTATCTTTTATCATAATAGGAAGCATTACAATATTGTTTATCAATATAACTATCGCAACACTGATTATAGTTGAGAAGAGTATATTATTTTTTAAGAGTTTCTTATAGATCCAGCTAAAGATAGAAACTTCTGCTAGATTTGTCACAAAGGTGCTTAACATTCCCGATAAAAATAGCAGAACTGTAGGCTCAGCAATTTGATGTATAGCACTTGATCTTATATGGTTATTATCTCCTATTATAGATACATCTGCTAGATGAAAAAATGATGATGAGTAAACTCCAAAAGAGTATATACCATCCATTACCATTGCTAGTATTATTAGTTTGTAGGTATTTTTTAGTCCATAAATTATTGAGCAAACATCTAATACCACAAAAATTCCTGCATAAACTAAAGAAGATTGTGTTATTACTAAATGAAAACCCCCAAAATCAATGCTTATAGTATTAAGAAATAACGGATCACATAATATTTTTAATGTAATAAAAAGAGCTGCGGGAGCTATGTATTTTATAAATTGTTTTGACTCTAGGTTATTAAATGCGATATTTTCCATAGTATTTCTATTGATGTTAAAACAACTTAGATTGTATATTTTTTGTTGAAAAAATACGATAAAAATGTTGAATCGATATGACTTAAAGCTCGCTATACTATGTTATGTCATTGATAAAAAAGCTAATAAGGCTATAATGTTTAGAATCATATTATTAATAATTGATTAAGGGCTACTACTTTGGATAATAGTTTGCAACTGTTTCAACACTCATCTAACTATATTCTATTAGCATCAGGTCTAATATTATTTTTCGCGATTGTATCGCAGTTTTTATCATGGAGGTTGAAACTTCCCTCGATATTATTTCTGATTCTTAGTGGGATTATTCTAGGACCTTTATCTGAAGTGATATTTCAAGAAGGGTTTAAGCTCGTAGATGGTACTATCATTTTTGGTGAAGCATTGTCTCCATTTGTATCAATTTGTGTGGCCATTATTCTATTTGAAGGGAGTTTATCTCTTAACTTTAGTAAAATTAAGAGTGTCAGTAGTGTTGTGATACTTTTGACTACAGTAGGGTTGGGGGTTACTGTAATACTTACGGCAATGTTCTGTTATTATGTCATTGGTTTAAATTTAGAATTGTCTATGCTTATAGGCGGTATTACATGCGTAAGTGGGCCAACTGTTGTACCACCATTAATGAGAACTGTCAGACCTAAAAGACATATTGCAAGTATTCTAAAATGGGAATCTATACTTGTAGATCCGATAGGTGCATTAGTAGTTGTTTTCATGTTGGCATGGTTTGTTATTGGTGGTAACTATGCGAATCAGCCTAATGGAACAAGTATATTTATAGCATATATAATTTTTGTATGTATTTTAGGTATAACTTCAGGTTTTGTTTTTGGTTATTTTATAGGCTTGAGCTTCAGAAGACACTATATTCCTGAGTATCTAAAAAGCTTTTTTGTATTAGCCGTAATAGTGGTAGGTTTTATAATAACTGATGCTATGATGCATGGTGCGGGATTGTTGATGGTAACAGTTGCTGGTCTTGTTATGGCTAATATGAAAGATATAAAGATGTCTGATATTTTGTCATTTAAAGAAAATCTAAGTATCGTTATTATCTCGGTTCTCTTCATTGTATTAGGAGCAGAGATAGACTTTAGTTTATTCAAAGATTATTGGTTAGACCTAATAGAAGTTTTCTTATTTTTGCAGTTTATATTACGTCCAATTGTTGTCTTATTATGCTCTATCAAATCTAAAACAACTTTCGCAGAAAGAATAGTTATGGGGATTATATATCCTCGTGGTATTGTTGCGGCATCTGTAGCAGCATTAGTTGCTGTCAGAATTACTAAATCACACCCTGAGCTATATAGTGAAGCAAATACTTTAGTATTCTTTGTCTTTATGATAATAGTTTTCACAGTAGTTTTTCAGAGTATATTTACTCCATATATTTCAAAACTACTCAAGGTTACAGAACCTGAAGGTAAAGGATTTTTGATAATCGGTGGAAATAGGTTTGCACGCGAATTAGCCGAGGTGTTTGTCAAGAATGATATTGAGGTTGTAATTACTGATTCATCATGGGCAAATGTCCAGAAGTGTCGTCAGCTGGGTCTAAATACTTATTATGGTAGTCCTGTATCAGCTCATGCTGATTGGAGTATTAATTTGGTAGGTATAGGGGCGATGCTAGGACTATCTACAAGTGAGTATGTAAATGCTGTGTCTGCAATGAAGTATAAATATGAGTTCGGATCAAATAATGTTTTTGTATTAAGGGCATCTCAGAAAGAAAGCTATAAAGGTATTGGATCGATAGAAACTAGTCTAGCAAACTTGCTATTTGATGAAGGTGTCGATTTTAATACCTTGATAGATAGGCTAAATCAAGGAGCTTCAATTAGAAGTACGAATATTACCCCTAACTATCCACTCGAGAAGTTCTTTAAAGATAATCCTAATGCTGTAGCACTCTTTATTATTGATGATAATGGTTATGCTCAGCCGTTTGATAAAGATAAAAGACTAAGATTTGATAACTATAGTTTGGTATCATTAAGGGATGATGTTAATAAGACTAGAGATCAATTATGTCTAGATGTATAAGAAGTTTTAATGGCAAAGTGCCGAAGGTTGATGAGTCTGCTTATGTTGATGAGTCAGCAGCTGTAATTGGAGATGTTATTTTAAAAGAGAATGCATCTGTATGGCCACAAGTTAGTGTTAGAGGAGATCTTTTGACAATAACTATTGGAAAGGGCACTAATATTCAAGACTGTAGTACACTGCACACTACAGAATATCCAAAAGATTCAGGTCAAGGATATCCACTAACCATTGGAGATGATGTAACAGTAGGTCATGGTGTGATATTGCATGGTTGTGAGATCAAAAATAATTGTCTAATAGGCATGGGATCTATAATTCTTGACGGAGCTGTTGTTGAGCCTTGGGTTTTTTTGGGAGCAGGAAGCTTGGTTCCTCCGGGTAAGATTCTAGAGTCAGGTTATATGTATTTAGGTTCGCCAGTCAAAAAAATTAGACCGATTAGTGATCATGAGAGACAAATTATCAAAGAAAATGCAGAGCATTATGTTAAAGTCAAAAATAGATATAAAGCTCAAGATTAGATTAGTATTAGTTCTGATATTCATATCTTTATTAGTATCATGTGCTAGTATGCAATCTAATGTTACTCCAATAGCTGATAATGTTACATTTGATCAAAAATTGACATCTGAAGAGCTTTTGCAATTAAATAAGTGGCAGGCAAAAGGAGCTATTGGGATTATTTATAATAATCAGGCAGAGTCTGCTAATTATGTATATGCTCAAGATGGTGATAATTTCAGTATTAGTCTGTATGGTCCTTTGGGTATAGGAAGTGTTGAAATAAAAGGAGATGCTGATGAGGTATCGCTTGAAAATAGCAAAGGTCAGAAGATAACGGCTAAAGATGCTAAAACTTTAATGCTGGAGCAATTAGGCTGGTATGTTCCTGTTGATGGACTTAAGTACTGGATCAAAGCTATAGCTATACCAAATATTAAACATAATACAGAGCTAAATTCAAAAGGATTGCTAAGTAAATTATCTCAAAATGGCTGGGATATTTCTTATCAAAATTATGAGTTAGTTGATTCTAAGTATCCATTGCCGGCTAAAATTAGAATGACTAGAGAGAATCTAATATTAAAAATCATTATAAAATCATGGCAAATATAAAACTTAAGAATTATCAAAGTTATGCAAAAATTAATTTGTTTTTGCATATATTGAATAAGCGAGTTGATGGGTATCATAATTTACAAACTTGGTTTACTTTTTTGGATCTAAAAGATCATATTAGCTTTAGATTTAATAACTCTAATAAGATTGAAATTACAAGTAATATACAAATAGCCTCAAAAGAAGATAATCTAATCTATAAAGCTGTCAAAGAGTTTCAGAAAGTCTATAAAATAGAGAGTGTAGGTGTTGATATTGATATTATCAAAAATATACCAATGGGTGCTGGTTTTGGAGGAGGAAGCTCAAATGCTGCAACGACCTTAATAGCACTACGTGATTATTACTTGCCAGAACTATCAAACGAGCAGATGATACCATTAGCTACGAAGCTTGGTGCAGATGTACCTATATTTGTATATGGTAGGTCAGCATGGGCACATGGGATTGGAGATGTTTTGTACTCTAAGGATTTTGAGCAACAATATGTATTGTTAGTTAAACCTAATATTCATATTAGTACTAAAGAGTTTTTTGAGAGTGAAAGTTTAGTAAAGACAAAGAATATGCTACCGAGAGATTTAAGTTTTGATACTAGTGTTATGCATAATGATTTTGAAAATGTTTTTTTTGCAAAATATCCTGAGTTTAAAAGCCAGCTAGATGAGATTGATCAGGATTTTAGAATGACTGGTACAGGCTCATGCTTTTATCTACTTTCTAAAGATCTTAATAACCTACAACAACTTGCAAGAAAAGTTGATAAATCTCTTGACAAATGGGTAGTCAAAACATTAAACTATGCGTACTAACTTTCGTTAGTGTCTATGTTGGGCTATCGCCAAGCGGTAAGGCAACGGGTTTTGATCCCGTCATTCCCAGGTTCAAATCCTGGTAGCCCAGCCATAAAAATTCCTTATAAAAATTAAAATTTTTAAAGATAATAAAGTGTTTTTCTTTAATTTTCTAAATTAAGTCAGAACTTATAAGTTTTTGATAAATAATAAATAAAATTTTGCAGAGACAGGCTATTAATCGTTATACTATTTGCATAAATGAATTTTATTATACGGAATTAATATGTCTACACAATATCATATTGGAACACCTGGTAAAAAGTGGGGCTCTGAAGAAAAAGTCCAATGGTTATCAGAGCAAAGCAAAAAAAGATCATACAAAGAAGAAGCTGAAAAAAAGATTTTTGCACTATCAAATGATTTTGATATCGATGTCTATGGAGAGCTTGATTATCCAGTAGGCAGTTATAAGTTATATGCACTTAAGACAAAAAACTGGGATGCTAGTAAGCCTTATATTTTAGTTACAGGTGGAGTACATGGCTATGAAACAAGTGGCGTACAAGGAGCTATTAGTTTTGCTGCAACTAGAGCAAGAGAGTTTGCAAGTGATTATAATATTTTGATCCTGCCTTGCTTAAGTCCTTGTGGATATGAAACAATTAATCGTTGGAATCCTAATGCTATGGATTCTAATAGATCGTTCTATCTAGAGAGTGGTTGTGATGAGTCGGTTTTTGCAATGAAGTATATTAACTCATTGAATATTGAACTTCTGATGCATATAGATTTGCATGAGACAACAGATACTGATGACAGTGAATTTAGACCAGCATTAGCAGCTCGTGAGGGTATAACTATAGATAAATGGGGTATTCCAGATGGATTTTATTTAGTTGCTAACAATAGAAATCCACACTATGACTTCCAGAAATATATAATTGATGCAGTAGCAAAAGTTACTCATATTGCTCCTACTGATCCTAGCATAAATATATTAGGTGATGATATTATCAGAGATGGAATTATGGCATGTGATTCAGACAAAGAAAAACTATGCATGTCTTTATCAAAAGCTGAGTATACAACTACGACTGAGGTTTATCCAGATAGCCCAAGAACAAATCCTCAAGAATGTATACTTGCTCAAGTAGAGGCGATAGTTGCAGGTTTGAACTTTATTAGCCAACAAAGATAAAAGGAAAATATAAATGTTAAATGGTTTGATTAATGTAGCGACTTTTTTGATAGATATTGTCTTTGGCATTTATGCTTTTATACTACTGTTTAGATTTTTCTTACAGTGGGTAAAAGCAGATTTTTATAATCCAATTTGTCAGATGATTATGCGTGCGACAAATGCTGCTATATTACCTCTCAGAAAATTTATACCAGGATTTTTGAATCTAGATTGGTCATGTATAGTAGCTGTGTATATTGTTTTTGTGGTGCAGGACTTACTTGTAGGCTTATTAAATGGTATTGGTCTTAGTTTGATGTTTATTTTCTTTAAACCGCTGATTGATATAGTTTTTGCAGTTATTAATATGTATGTATATTTGATAATAATAAGAGTAATATCTAGTTGGTTTGTTCAAGGAGGCTATAATCCAATTATTATAGTTATATATCAAGTTACGGAGCCATTATTATCAAGAGCTAGAAATATAATCAAACCAACTAATTCAGGATTTGATTTTTCTCCAATTATTGTATTAATTGGTCTATTTTGTATTCAGATATTCATACAAAGCATTATTGCACAGTTTTTTCATTACTGATTAATAGCATGTAGAGTCGAGCTAATATCTTTAATAACTATTCTAGTTGAATCACATTCGAGATCACGAGGATAGTTAAGTTCTATAGTTTTTTCTGATGCTATACATCCTGGATTACTATCGAGAATTATTACTCTATCTGCCATATTTACAGCTTCTTCAATATTGTGTGTAACAAGAACAATTGCTTTTGTCTTAGCTTGACCAGTATGCTATAGACGCATAATGTCATCTCTTAGAGTTTTAGCAGTGACTATATCAAGTGATGAGAAAGGCTCATCAAGAAATAGAATCTCTGGCTCAATCATTAGTGCTCTAGCAAATCCTACGCGTTGTTTCATGCCACCAGATAGTTCACTTACATAGGCATCCTCAAAACTATTTAAGCCAATCTTTTTGATAATCTCAAGAGCTTTAGGTTTGCTTTGTGATCTAGGTATACCAAGAGAGTCTGCACCAAAAAGAACATTTTCTAAAACATTTAGCCATGGTAGAAGGGCAAAGTTTTGAAAAACCATGCCGATGTTTTCTAAAGGACCAGCAATAGCCGAACCCTTATAAAAAAGTTTTCCAGAAGTTGGTTTTAATAGTCCGCTTAATATTCTTACAAGACTAGATTTTCCTGCTTCTGATTTGCCAACTATAGCGATTATCTCATTTTCTCTTACTTTTAAAGTTAGATTTTCGATTACTCTTTTTATATTCTTTTTATCTTGCTTATAATCTAGGCAATATCGTAGCAATTTATTAACGTGTTATTTTTAAATTCAGTCATGTTCATTCTCCTTTTAGATATTTATGGATTAGTTACATTTGTATTTTGTTTCAGCAAGTTTATATAATGGCTTCCAGATAAATATCACACACAAAGCCACTAATGAGCACAATGCAACTACCGTTAGGGCTGCTTCATGAAGTTGGTTATTGCTTGTTGTGGTAGATACAAGTGCGCCAATTCCATCTGCCTTAATAGTATTTGATATTACCAATTCAGCTGCAATTGCCGAGTTCCAAGCGCCACCTGCAGCACTAATAATTCCGCAGACTATATATGGAAATACAGCAGGTATTGCAAACTTAAACCACCATTTCCAACCTTTTAGATGGAAAGATTTTGTCATTTCTATTATTTCTGTAGGCAAGCTAGAGACACCAGCAATTACATTAAATAGTACATACCAAGAGGTTCCTGTCATTATTAATGGAATACACTAAACATTTAGCGATCCACCACCACCTAATATAAGTACAGCAACAATCGGGAAAAATATCGGTTGTGGTATTGCTGCGCCTATTTGTATTATTGGTTGAATAGCTTTTGTACGTTTGCTTGACATACCTATCCATATGCCTAATGGTGTGCATATAGCGACACTTATCATCATGGCGATAGTCACACGAACAGTCGTCTCTATCATAAGTGGTATCAAATAACTCATATCACCATCTGGGAAGAGGTGCCACAGAGCATTACCTGCCCATACACATGCTGAGATAATTACTATATACCAGGCAATACAGCTAAGCTTTTTCAATATCTTGATATCTCTAATCGGTGATTTGAGATTAATTTTTTTATTTAAAAAGCTAGCGCCATTAATTAACCAAAATACAATAGTGCTGAAAATAGGCTTTATAGCATTTACAAATTGAGATTTTTTATATGAGCGATAAAGCCAAGGGCTGTCTGTAGTTTTATTGTTGATAGATTCGTATTTGAACTTCTCTGACCATTTGACTAAAGGTCTAAAAAGTAGCTGATCAAATAGAGCTATATTAATGATAATGGCCACAAGAGCATATAAGATAGCTGTTATATTTGAGTCAGTTAATGCCAGTGCTATATACTAGCCTATACCAGGTAAGCTAACATCGCCTGTGATAGCGAACCAAGCAGCTGATTGAGAAACCATAATATTCCAAAGTAAACCAGGTACCGAATAAGGTAGTTCAATCTTCCAAAATCTTTGCCACGCATTGAGTTTGAAAGCAGTTGCAGCTTCTGTTAGCTCTGCAGGCACTATTCGTATAGTTTGGTATAAAATTAGTGCCATATTCCAAGCTTGAGATGTAAATATCCCAAAGATTGCTGCAGCTTCTAAACCCATAATTGAGTGTGGAAATAGAAAAATAAAAAACGCGGTGGTAAATGTCAAAAATCCTAAGCTAGATTGTATTCTCAATGTTTATAGAGATACCAAAATGTACTTCATTAGGTGTCAAGTAATTTAAACATTTCTTAGGTCTATTATTCAAGTCTATCTGTAACTTTCTAATGTATTGATGAGATATATTGTTAAAGTTAGTACCTTTAGGTATAAATTGTCTGATATACCTATTCATGTTTTCATTAGTACCTCTTTGCCAAGGACTGTATGGATCAGCAAAGAATACTTTGATGCCAGTCTTGCTAGTTAGCTTCTTATGTTTAGCAAACTCTTTACCATTATCAAATGTAGCTGTTAATATTTTATGACCATTAGATACTTTGTACAATATTCTATTGATTGAATTAGCTGTTCTATCTATAGACTTGGCTAAAATAGTAAATCTGCTAGCTCTATCGACCATTGTTACAATAGCACTTTTATGGTCTTTACCAACAATAGTGTCACCTTCAAAGTGATAAAGATTTTTTCTATTAGCACTGCTAGGTCTTTCAGAAATACTCGCTCTATCCTTTATCTTAACTTGTTTAGAGTCACCTTCTTTTTTGTATTTATATTG
>NZ_WBSX01000067.1 GCF_009823375.1 Francisella noatunensis subsp. noatunensis
TAGCTTTTTAACTTTACAGGATAGCTTATGATTATTTGAAGTTCTGCGGCTTTGATATAGCTTCTGTGCTATCTCAGCATTATAGTCACTATTTATACTAGTGCGATTAAGTTCCTTTTTTATAGCTGTTTCACTATAGCCAATTTTATTGGCTATTTGAGATGTTTGGTATCCTAATTTAAGTAATTCTTCTATACAATATCTATTTGAAAGAGTTAAGTGCTTTGGCATTTTTTAGTTCCTTATCGTTTATTTTAGTTTCGTCAAAACCTAATAAACTATATTTGGAACTCTCTTTCAACTATTTAAAACTTTCAGAATACAATCTAGCTTTAAAAACATTAATGAATCTATAAGATGTTATCATACTCAGCGATAGAAATATTCCATACATGATAGACAAGATATAAAACCCATTCATCTGTTTTCCTATCAAATGTTTTCTGCGATTTGAGAAGCCCGTAATAGATTCTAAAATTTTCAAAAAAGTCATAACGTTTTTCTATCATTTAATTTAAAGAATATAGGAATATTATACTTTGAATGATGGTATATCAATATATTTTTTGATAGTTTTCGGCCATTCCAAAATTCTTGATATACTTATATTTATAAAACTTTTAACATACGGTTTAAAGAAAGTGATTATTTGAAATACTTTGGTTTATACGAAAGAGTTAGAGTTAAAAAAACAGTATATGGATGATTCTGATAAATGCTATTGGAAGCGTTGTGGCGACTTCGATCATAACTATCTAATAGGAGATTCACAAGAACTATAATTTGTATTTAATCTAAATCTTACTAATTTTGGCATAACTTATTCAACACCTGCCAAAATTATTCCCCTAGAGGCTAATTTGCAGAGCACTCCATTAAACCCAATTCAATAAAATTAAATCATCAACTCTTTTAAATTCTTTTGTATTATTAGTAGCTAATGGTAGATTTAGAGCTTTAGCATGAGCTGCTATAAATAAATCGTTTGCACCTATAATCATACCTGACACTTCTAATTCTGATCTTATTTTTCCATATTCAACAGCATCAGCTTTATCAAACTCAATCACTTGTAATGATGCTACAAAGTTATGAATATTTGTAAGATTCTGATTAACCCACTTACTTTTAAAAGCTCCATGTAATAATTCAGCATATACTATAGATGATATACAAATATCACCCATCTCATATTTTTTAAAATGCTCTAGTACAGATTTTGGTTGTTCTTTTAATATATATATACAAATATTTGTATCTAACATCACCTTCATTATAAAGCTTCCCTTTCGTCAATCTGAGGTTGATCCCTGCCATTATCAAAAAAATCATGAGCTTGATCTAGTGATTTAAATACATTATCCCAATTATCGTGAATTTCTGTAATTATTATAGAGTTACCTACTCTGCTAATATCCACTTCTTTAACCTTAAACTGCATTTCTTTAGGAATCCTAACAGCTTGACTATTACCACTTTTAAATAATTTTGTAAGCATCTCTAACCTCTTATTACCGTATGTAATTATAATATATATAAAGTATATACATAATTTATCAATTTGTCAACATTTTATAGTTCGCGAGAACCTTTAAAACCTACAGGCTTAGAATACTGTTGCTTACTAGAATCACACAATAGATTTCTAATAATATTTAAACAATGTTTAAATCCTAAACCTTTAAATTGGTACTCTGGATTAGTAATTTGAAATTCTATCCAAGAGAATACTTCTTTAATATTTGAAATTAAAGCTTTACCTTTATTATTCAGGTAATTAAGCATCTGATGAATGGCTAACTGTTGCTTAGCAGTTAAAATTGTATCTCTAGCATCTTCTGCTACTTCAATAGCTTTATATGAATTGAATACATCACCAGATGGCAATACATCTTCTATTTTACAATTTCTTTTAATAACCTTAATTGCATCGTCAATAAGCTTATAATTGCAGTTATATAAATTTGTTTCATTAAGATCAATTAGTGAAAATAATATATCTTGACAATCAAGACCATATTTATTAGATACAGCTTCAGCTAGTTTGTATGTGTTTTCATCTTCAAAAGAAAATTTAACATTTTTAACAATATCTTTATAATCACTATCTATGTTGTTAATATTATTATCTTTTTGATCTTCTTCTTTTATATATGATTCCGCCTTGGTGGCGAAGTCTGATTCCGCCATATAATCCTTAGTTACATCCTCAGTGTTAATATCAATATTTTGAGTTTTGTTTTCAGTTGATGGTTTACTTACTAACGAGTTAATATAATCCATTAGTGCTTTGAATTTGCTAGTGATAAATATTTTAAGCCTGACTGCTCCATCATAGCATCTAGTTTTAGATTTAGATATAAAACCATTTTTAGCAAGTTCTGTAAGAGCTCTCTCACATGTTCTTTTCTTAATACCTGTTTCTTCAGCTAAATATTCAATATTAGGTAGTAGGAAAAAAGCATCTCCATTTCTCTCTTTATATTTCGAGATTTGAATTCTAAAAAAAAGTAAGTCTGCTATTTCAGCATAATTGTGATTTCCAATTTCTGAACGTAGTATTTTACGGCCTTTATGAAATATAGTAGCCATAGTTATAACTCCTTATAACTTTAAAAGTTTGCAATTAGGAGCTAACTAGATTAAAATATATTTGTACGTTGGTTTTCTTAATCTAGTTAACCACATTAAAGGTCGCCTGCAAGCGGCCTTTTTCGTTTTAGTCCCTCCGAGGGACTAATCTAAGCTGTTTAGTTTATTTTCAATAAAACATCTAAAATTTTCATAGAATTCCTCTTCGTTAATTATTTTATTATCAAAAAGTGTAAGTATATCTTTAGGAAAGTGGATACTATTGTTGTGATTATTGTCTTTTCTTATAGTAAAAAGATGTCTTCCACTTTTGCTTAATATCTTTATATTTGTGGGTGATTCTTTTTTGTGTTTGTTTTTATCTATATATTCAATTATTTTAGTATGACCAAAAGTACCATTTTCTATTTTATCTATTATTTCAAGCATTATAGAAATATTATCAGGATTTTTAGAGAGTCTATAGATGGTTTCTACAGTATTAGAGGAAATATTATTTAAGTCAGATATGTTATTACTGATTTCATCAGATAACTTCTCAAAACACATAAGTTTTGAGATTTTTTGTTTAGAAATGCCAGTTTTTTCAACAATATCTTTTTGCTTAAGTATTCCTTCAGAAATAAACTTATGTATTTGTTTAAATAGCTGATAATCCGTATTATCTTCTCTGTTTCTATTTTCAGATAGTAGTTGTAGGGCGGATGATTCATTGTCGAGATCTTTAACTATTACTCTTAACTTTAAATTTTTCTGAATAGCTGCTCTATATCTTCTTTCACCAAAAATTAATTCATATGTTTCAGAACCCTTGGGGTTAGGGTTATACCTAACGGTACAAGGCTGTAATTGTCCAATATTTAACATATTATCAGATAGAGCGTCTAGTTTGCTTTGATCTATCTTTTCTCTATCAACCTTATATGGAGATATATAAATATCAGAAGTATTTAATTCAATAACTTCTTCGCTAAAAGTATTATTATTTGGATCATCATATATTTTGTGTTTACGATTGTTTGGGTTTGGTATGTTGGAAGAGGAAGGTATTTTAGCACTCTTACCTTGATTGAAGAAGTTATTTAAAGTTGTTTTCTTACTCATTTTCGTCTCCAATATTTAGAATTTTATTCCATATGGATTTGATTATTTGATAATAGTCGTCAGATATGCTCGATTTAGGAGCATATTCAAAAACAGATAAGTATGAAGCTCTAGCTTCTTGTGTTGTAACTGACCTTCTGACTGGCATTGGAATAATTGAACCTTTATATAAATTTAGATATTGAGCATATATGTTATTACTTACGGTGTTATGCTCTAGCATAGAAGGAATCATTATATAATTATCCCAATGTAAACGCATAGCCTCTTGGAACTCTGCAATTTCGCCTAAGTTAGTTTGTAAAGCTTCATAACATTCAATTTCACAAGCTGCGGGCATTATTACATTATTTGCAGCCACAAGTGCATTTTCTGTTAAATCATTCCATCCAGGAGTACAGTCAAAAAGAATAACATCATAATTACCTAATTTTTTTATAACTTTTTCAGAGAAAATATATTCTCTTCTATTTTCGACTCTCATCTTTTTTGCCATAAAGTTAAGATCAGATGTTTCAGGTATTATATCTAAAGTGGGTAGATCAGTTTTTTGTATTACTTTACTTAAAGGAGCTCTTTCAAAAAGAAGATGATGAAGTCCTAGAGTATCTTCTCTTCCTACATCATCAACATTTTCAATGTTTGCATTCGGTATAATATATCTAGTTAATGATCTCTGAAAATCTAAACCTATTAATAATGTTTTAATACCGTTAAAAGCAAGTGCTCTCCCTAAGTTAGCAGTTAATGTGGTTTTAGAAACTCCACCTTTAGGAGTATATACACATATGATTTCTTGTTTAGATGGTTTTTTAAGATATCCAAACCGATGACCTATTTGTGGAAGTTGGCTTGTAGACCATTGTTTGATTGATATACTACCTCGTTTACCAGAAGTGGAATGAGGTATTTCTCCTTTTTCTTCTGCATACATTATAGGTGTTTTAGTTTTAACATTTAATCTATATAACTTGATTAAGTCGTTAGCTGTATACATTTTCATAGTAAATGCCCATCTTCGTTGTTTACTTTTGTAATTTAAACAGTATTCTCATTTAAAGTCAATAATACCGTTTAAAAAATAATAATATTTTTGTGATTTTAATTGTAAGTTGTGTAGATATGGATTTTTAATGCTTTAACTGACTATATATATTATTAAAAGTCTCGTTAAATGGTCCTTTTTTAAGACACTTTTTCAAAATCTCTGAAAACTAGTAAATACGTTAACAAAATGTCTAATATTGACATATATCTAATTATAGTCTGCTAGATTGTATACTCAAATAAGCATCAAATATCGATATTTATTATCTAAATTCAGAGATCTTAAAATCTTATCTGATAAAATATTGTATTAAGATATTTTCATTTTATAGCTCTTTTCAATTTTTAATCATATAAAAAATATAGGTTTAGAAAAATAATGTACTTATATAAGTACTTATTGTATAATTAGTGATATAAACTAAAATAGAGGGTAGTAATAATGAGAACACTTAATTATAGTACATTCAGAAGCACACTTGCAGCTTCGATGGATAAGGTTATTAATGATCACAAGCCTATAATTGTAACTCGTGGTGCAGATAAAGAAGCAGTTATTGTAATGTCTTTTGAAGATTTCAAATCTTATGAAGAAACATCATATTTAATGTCTAGTATGAATAACTTTAATAGACTTAATGCTTCTATAGAAGAAATAGAAAAGGGCATTTCATCAAAGCATGAGTTGATTGAAGAATGATTTTAGCATGGTCAACTAATGCTTGGGAAGATTATTTATACTGGCAGTCAACAGATAAGAAGAAATTAAAACGAATTAATCAACTAATAAAAGATATTAATAGAAATCATTTTGATGGTTTGGGTGATCCAGAACCTTTAAAACATAATTGGAGTGATTATTGGTCAAGAAGAATAGATAGAGAGCATAGAATTGTTTATAAGGTTGATGCTAATACTATTTTTATTGCTCAATGTAGATTTCATTATTAAAAATTCTAAGACTTTTGAGAAACCATATTATGAACTACTTTTTGGAACACGTAAAATGGTGCTTTCAAAAATGTACCAAAATGTAAGCATTATTAATAATTAAATACTTTAAAAACTAAAGTATTTTTAAATTCTCGCTAGCCCTTTATTTATAATGCTTTCGACTTTTCTTAAAAGTATTAAAATAATAAAGATAAAGTCTTTAAACGCGTACGCGAGAAAAAGAGAGAAAGATTTTTATTTTTTATTACTTATTTTGACCATAAAAGACATTTAAATTTTACAAACTTTTATCAATTTTATAAATCGACTATCAGCCTTATAAAATATACTAATTTCCATTGTACGAAGTTCAATGGATAGTGTGTCTTTAGAAAAAGGTTCGCAGCCGCTCGTTTTCAGCTGTAAAAAAATTTCAATTTTTCATTGGCTGGGTAAAGAGCAGATTATTTTGTTAGCTTCGATAATCTTTTGTAACTGCATTAATATTGTTGGATATTTTAAAAACCATCAAGGCTAATAGTCTTGCAGACGGCTAGTAACTCTAAATTACCTAATTCTTGAGGCATAAAGAGATTTTGAGCGATTTTAAGCTTCGACATAACCCCCCTTTTTTATACGAAAATTAAAAACGGCTCTTAAATTGCCTTAAAATACTTATTCATGATTAAATAATTATGATTTTGAACTATTAGAGTCATGAATGTTAATTTAGCAATTATTAAGCTTCTTCAATAGGTCTAATAACATCATAATTATTTTTAAGTTTAATTATTTTACTTTCATTTTTATTACCAAGGCAAAAATAAGAATGTGAAAAATTAGTCGTAGGCCAAGGTGAATTATTGCTTAATGCAGATCCTAATTTTTGTAAAGAAGAACCTGAGGCTACATAATCGACAAAAATAACATGTGGTTTATTCCCAACATATTGAAATTTTTTGATAAAATACTTCATGATAGATGATTCTAAATCCAGAATACTATCATCTTTGAGTGAACCTCTTAAAGTAATTGATGGTGTTGGATTAGGGTGTTTTTTTATCATTAATTCAAAGACCAATTTATATATTTTAGGTCCTTGACCAAGGAAAACAATAAGACAATCTTTTTTGATTTCTTTTTGAATTTTTCTTGAAAAAATATCTAATGCCATACATGTATTCATTACACTTTTAACAACACATCTAGGAATACTATAAAAAATATACTTTTTGTAATTATCATAATTATGATTTACTTTTGGTATAAAAGCTTACCTCTTAGATCACTATTTTCTATCATTAATTGTCTTATTAAAACTTCATTTTCTTCTACTTTTAACATTAGAAATATCTCTATATGAAAATAATTTAATACATCATAGTATTCTACTCCAAATAGTTAAACAATATTTTGATACAAGCACAGAAATAAATTAATAAAAAATCAAAATACAATATCTACTATGATTACTTATACGATTTTTACAAAAATAGGTAAATTAGAATTAAAATATTCAAGAAAAATAGATGAGTAAATTTACTGAAAAGATAAAGCAACAACAGGGACAAAAAGGATTAAAGCTCTTAATCTTAAAGCTCTTTTAATTATTTTTTTAAACAAATTAAGTCTATCTTAAAATCTATCTGTAATCTCATCTACTCTTTCAAACATGCTGTTATCATATATCAATTAAACAATTTGTAACAAAATAGCTACTTTATTTTTAATGTCATTTAAAACTTTTGTATCAACTTTAGTTTTGTATTCGGCTTTTCTTGATACCCAATCTAAACTTTTTACTTGGTCTGATAAAACAATACTTTCATCATCTATGGCTACTTCAAAAGGATACCTTTTTTGTTTTGATGTCATAGGACAGTAAACGCAAAGACTAGTTAATTTATTATATTGCTTTGGACTTAGTATTATTGCTGGTCTTCTTTTTTTGTGTTCATTGCCTGTACTAGGGTCGCAATTAATCCAAACCACATCGCCAACATCTGGGATATATCTTTTTACCATATTTCTTTGCCTTCTGCTGCGCCAAAAGATATTTCATTATGAATATTTTTAGGCGTTATTTGAGCTAAAAGACTTTCTAATTCTCTAGTAATTGGTTTAATCAAAATATTGCTATTTTCAATCTCAATATTTAAACTCTGGTTCTCTCTTAAATGTAATGAATTACCCCATTTTTTAATAGCCACTTGCATAAAAACCTCTCTTTTTATACCTTAAATGTATATATCGCTAAATACTAAAACGCTTAATACATAAGCAATACAAAAGATATTTTTTACATTTTGAAAAAGGTATGATGTAGTAACCGTAAGCAAACCAATACTTAACATCGCGAAGTAATAAGTTTTTTTATCGTAGATTTTTTTAAAAATATTGAGTTTTCAAAATAATCATTTAATTATTAATCATAAAAATCAGAAAAAATAAAACTTAAAAAGAAAGGCTAAATCAAGTTATAACAAAAGACAGAAAAGAAACAGAAAATAAAAAATGATTATGTTATGATTTATTGATTCTTTCCAAAACTCCTTTCAGTTCTAAATGCGCTTAGAAAGCACATACTATAAAAATTAAGAATCTTCCCTAGCTTTTTAGCTCTTAAATAAAATGACTAAAACTATACTTGTAACTCCCAATATGATGGGTATGGCTGTACCTATGATATTAATTAGCGTATTTCTTTTCATAAACTTATCAAACCTCATCATTTTTTATTTTCTGTTTAATTGCTTTAGTTTACCACGCAAAAAACCAATTTTAGAGATAAGCTTTGAGCTATCCCAACTATTGGATAAATCTAAACAAATTTGCTCTTCTTTGGTTAATTGATATCTACCTTTAATCAGCCGATTTGATAAAACTAAATTTTTATTTTCTTTCATCATATTAAAAAAATAAAGATCGTAGACCTAGAGAGTTTTTAACAGAAAAAGAAGTTAATGAGCTTATAATGTTTGCTAATAGTTGTTAGTGCTTAACCTATCTAAACATCTAGAAATATAATTAATTGTAATACCCAAAAGAGCTAAATCTTTAAAAAGAAAAAAATCTATATGCGGTATGTTTTCAATAATTTGAAATACATGTGGAGTAGTAAAAATAAATGATGTAGTTGTAATAAATATTATGGCCGCTAATGTTCCTGATACTAATCCTATCTTTGAATATTTAATTCCAATTAACATTCCTAATCCTACTACAATTTCTACTAAACCTATTAAAGAAGATACTATACGTTCGGATATTAATAAATATATCCATCCCATTAATGGATGGTTATACACTAATGGTTGTATAGATTTTGCTTCTGTACTAGTAAACTTAAATATTCCTAGCCAAATCAAAATTGTAATTACACATAATAGCCCTAAATAATATCCAATATTATTTAGTTTTTTAGTATTAATTTTATCTATTATATTAGTCATTATAAAATTCCTTAATAGTAAATATTTATGACCAATTGTAAATGATTAAGTTTGTTAATAATATAAATTTTATATTTTATTTTGTAACAATAGACTTTGTTTTTTAACCTTTATTTTAACAAAAATCTATCAAATCATTTATAATATTTTCTTCCATAGTTATTCTACAAAGTTACATCCATTTAATGCCAAATAAATATCCAGAAAGAAAAGGTTACAAAGTTCCAAAACAAAAACATAAGGTTAGAGATTGGAAGGAGTATAACAATGCATTAGCTAATTGTGGACGTATAGATATTTGGATGCATGATGAAGCTATCAATAACTGGTATGAAGAAGGCATTGAGAATATGGGTGATGATGCCCTAAAAAATATACTGACTTTGCAATAATGATGTGCCATGAAATTAGATTAGTTTATAAACAACCACTTAGACAAATAACTGGATTTATCAATTCACTGTTTGAAATGGCTGGATTAGAAATTAGATGTCCAGATTTTAGTACTTTGAGTAAGCGACTTCGAAAGCTTAAAATAAAGTTGCCAAGATATACTAAGAAGAATGTTCCAGAGTTATTGTCAAATCTAGTGTATGGGAATTAAGCGGCATAATTTTTATCCTGTTTTATTTTGTCAACTTCATGCTCAGAAATGCCATCAATAAAAGTTACATTATTTAGCATTTCATTAATTCTCT
>NZ_WBSX01000068.1 GCF_009823375.1 Francisella noatunensis subsp. noatunensis
CAATATAAATACAAAAAAGAAGGTGACTCTAAACAAGTTAAGATAAAGGATAGAGCGAGTATTTCTGAAAGACCTAGCAGTGCTAATAGAAAAAATCTTTATCACTTTGAAGGTGACACTATTGTTGGTAAAGACCATAAAAGTGCTATTGTAACAATGGTCGATAGAGCTAGCAGATTTACTATTTTAGCCAAGTCTATAGATAGAACAGCTAATTCAATCAATAGAATATTGTACAAAGTATCTAATGGTCATAAAATATTAACAGCTACATTTGATAATGGTAAAGAGTTTGCTAAACATAAGAAGCTAACTAGCAAGACTGGCATCAAAGTATTCTTTGCTGATCCATACAGTCCTTGGCAAAGAGGTACTAATGAAAACATGAATAGGTATATCAGACAATTTATACCTAAAGGTACTAACTTTAACAATATATCTCATCAATACATTAGAAAGTTACAGATAGACTTGAATAATAGACCTAAGAAATGTTTAAATTACTTGACACCTAATGAAGTACATTTTGGTATCTCTATAAACATTGAGAATACAATCTAGCAATTAACTTAATAATTAAGGTAAAGAAATGGCTATTCAAACTGTATCTATTAAACCTTTCGAAAATCAAAAACCAGGGACATCTGGTTTGCGTAACAAAGTTACCGCTTTTCAGCAACCAGGATATTTAGAGAATTTTGTACAATCTATATTTAACTCTTTGGATGATATACAAGGCAAGACTCTAGTTGTTGGTGGTGATGGTAGGTACTATAATGATGTAGCTGTACAGATTATTGTTAGAATGGCTGCAGCTAATGGGTTTGGTAAAATTATAGTTGGCCAAAATGGTATTTTTTCTACTCCAGCTGTTAGCTGTGTTATCAGAAAATATAAAGCTTTTGGTGGTATTGTGCTATCGGCTAGTCATAATCCAGGTGGTCCAAAAGGAGACTTTGGTATCAAATATAATGTTTCTAATGGTGGCCCAGCACCTGAGAAAATTACAGATAGAATTTTCTTAGAAACTAAAAGGATTGACCAATACTTGATAAGTGATGTGCCTAAAGATAGTGTTAATTTAAATGAGATAGGTACATACAGAATTGAAAATACAACCGTCGAGGTTATTAATTCAGTGACTGATTATGCTGAGTTAATGCAACAAATATTTGATTTTGATAAGATTCGTGAACTATTTGCTAATGACTTTAAGGTACGTTTTGACTCTATGAGTGCAGTATCTGGTCCTTATGCAAAGTATATTTTTGAGACTCTTTTGCAAGCTCCAGCTGGTACAGTTGTCAATGCTGAACCTCTTGAGGATTTTGGTGGCTTTCATCCAGATCCAAATCCTGTCAATGCCGAAGATTTAGTCAAGCATATGCGTAGTGGTAAGTATGATTTCGGCGCAGCTTCAGATGGTGATGCTGATAGAAATATGATCGTGGGTAAACAAATAGATGTATCACCTTCAGACAGTTTAGCAATTATGGCCGCAAATGCGCATCTTATACCAGCATATTCAAAAGGAATTAAAGGTGTTGCTAGATCAATGCCTACATCAACAGCAGTTGATAGGGTGGCAGAGTCATTAGGTCTACCTTGTTTCGAGACTCCAACAGGATGGAAATTCTTTGGTAATCTATTAGATGCTCAGAAAATCACACTATGTGGAGAAGAGAGTTATGGAACAGGTTCAGATCATATCCGTGAGAAAGATGGGGTTTGGGCAGTATTGTTCTGGTTGAATTTAGTTGCTGCAACAGACAAGCAGGTTGATCAGTTGGTTGAGGAGCATTGGCAAAAATTTGGTCGTAACTTCTATTCAAGACATGACTATGAAGCTATAGATGCTGTGATTGCTAACTCTATCATGAGCTCTTTAAGAAATAAACTATCTAGTCTTGCAGGAACTCAACTAAATGGTGAGAAAGTAGCTAAAGCAGATGATTTTAGTTATACAGATCCAATAGATGGTTCAGTTTCCAACCATCAGGGAATAAGAATTATTTTTGAAGATGGTTCTCGAATTGTGTTTAGGTTGTCAGGCACAGGAACACAGGGCGCTACTTTACGTATATATTTAGAGAAATATGAGTCGGATTCTTCTAAATTTAATATACCTACGCAACAAGCTTTAGCTAGTCTGATAGATATTGCTGGAGATTTAACCAATATCAAATCTCTGACAGGAATGACTGAACCAACTGTAGTAACTTAATTTAAAAATGCATTAACACTAAGGAGTTAATTATCATGGATAATCATAATTCATTATCACATCAATTATATAAAAAAGCGATGGCACTAGTATTAGCTGGTGGACGTGGCTCTCGTTTATATAATCTAACAGACACCAGAGCTAAACCAGCAGTTTATTTTGGTGGTAAGTTTAGAATCGTAGACTTTGCTCTATCAAATTGTTTAAACTCTGGTATCAGAAGAATTGGTGTAGTTACACAGTATAAATCACACTCGTTACTTCGTCATATCCAACGTGGTTGGGGCTTCTTACGTGGTGAGCTAAATGAGTTTATAGACTTATTACCAGCTCAGCAAAGGGTCGATGAAGAGAGTTGGTATCGTGGTACTGCAGATGCGGTATATCAAAATATTGATATTTTACGCTCTTATGGTCCGGAGTATGTCATAGTTCTAGCTGGCGATCATATATACAAAATGGATTACTCAGTAATGCTAAGAGACCATGCTCAAAGTGGTTATAAGTGTACTGTAGGATGTGTTGAGATTGCTGAAGAAGAAGCGTATGCATTTGGTATTATGGGTATTAATAAAGATCGTGAAATTACAAGTTTTATCGAAAAACCTAAAAAAGATGCACTAACAATTCCTGGCACTACTGATAGATGTTATGCAAGTATGGGTATATATATATTCAATTCTGACTATTTATATGATTTACTTGAAGAAGATATTGCAGACAAAGAATCAAGTCATGACTTTGGTAAAGATATAATTCCAAGAGTTGTTAGTGAAAATCAAGCTTTAGCACATCCATTTAGCATGTCATGTGTGCCTAGAGGTGAAGGTGTCGAACCATATTGGAGAGATGTCGGTACTATAGATGCATTCTGGGAAGCTAACCTTGATCTAGCAGCTAATATGCCTGAGTTGAATATCTATGATAAAGATTGGCCTGTGTGGACAGCTCAAGAGCAACTTCCTCCAGCTAAGTTTGTTCCAGATAGAAAGGGTAATCATGGTGTGATTACAAATACTTTGACATCTGGAGGATGTATCGTACTTGGTTCACAGATTTCTAAATCTCTGATGTTCTCAAAAGTTAAAGTCTCAGCAGGTTGTGAGATTGATCAGTGCGTGATAATGCCTGAGGTAGTAGTAGGTGAAAATTGCCGTCTGAAAAAAGTTGTGATTGATAAAGGTTGTGATATCCCAGCTGGTATGGTTATTGGTGAAGGTCCTATAGAAGATGCTAAGAACTTCTACAGAACCGATAAAGGTGTGGTACTAGTAACTAAAAAAATGATAGATGAACTAAAAGAAAAATAAGAGAAGCTTATGCGCGTTTTACATGTATGTAGTGAACTATATCCAATTCTAAAAACAGGTGGTCTTGCAGATGTTACAGCTGCCTTGCCTCCTGGGTTAGCTAGTTTTGGAGTTGATAGTAGGGTTTTGGTTCCAGGATTTCCGGCATTTATGAATGCTATTAAGGACAAACAGCTTTTGATTAATATCCCTTCTCGTTTTAGTGCAGAAGAGATAAATATATTTTTAGCTAAGATTCCTAATACTAAAATCGACATATATGTAATAGATGCGCCTAGTCTATTTGCTTGTCCGGGTAATCCGTATGCAGATAGTAGCAATCAAGCTTATGCAGATAATTATCTTAGATTTGCTTTATTGGGCTGGATAGCGTCGAGAATTTCTGAAGGCTTGGATGCTAAGTGGAAACCAGAAGTTGTTCATAGTCATGATTGGCATGCTGGATTAGTACCTGCTTATATCAAAGCAAGTGAACTAGCGTCTGGCAAAAAAGCTGTAAAAACAGTGTTCACTGTGCATAACCTTGCTTATCAAGGTCTTTTCCCAATGAGTGTTTTTGCGGAGTTAGATTTACCAGGTATATTCTTGAGTATGAATGGTTTAGAGTTCTATGATCAAGTATCTTTTATGAAGGCGGGTCTATATTTTGCTGATAAGATCACCACAGTAAGTCCTACATATGCTAAAGAGATTCAGTCTTATGAGCAGGGATGTGGGCTAGAAGGACTACTTGCAGATCGTCATAATGATCTATATGGAGTACTTAATGGTGTAGATCCTCAAGTATGGAATCCTAAAAAAGATACTCTTATAGAAGCTAACTATTCAGTTACTACAGCGAATGTTGGTAAAGCAAAATGTAAAACAGCTCTACAAGCAATGACTGGACTTGCGAAAAAAGAGGATGCAGTGGTTTTTGGAATTGTAACACGCTTAACTGAACAAAAAGGCCTAAACCTTTTAATTGAAGCAATAGGTGAAATCACTAGTAGAGGTGGTCAAATTGTTTTGTTAGGAAGTGGTGATAAAGCTTTAGAAGAAGCATTTTTAGCTGCTGCTAAGAAATCTCCTAAATCAATAGCTGTACAAATTGGTTATGATGAAGAGCAAGCACATCGTATAATTGCTGGTTCTGATGTGATAATGGTACCATCACGTTTTGAGCCTTGTGGATTAACACAATTATATGGCCTGACTTATGGAACTTTACCTTTAGTACATAAAGTCGGTGGTCTAGCAGATACTGTGACAGATTCTTCATTGGAGAATTTAGCGGATGGTACGGCTACAGGGTTTGTTTTTGATGAGTTCAGTGTAGAGTCTCTAACTTTAGCAATTCGTCGAGCATTTGCATTATATAATCGTAAAGCAGACTGGAAGAAGGTTAGAAAAACTGCAATGCAACAAAAAGTAGATTGGAATGCAGCTGCTGATAAAATACATCAAATTTATTCTCAAATAGTCTAATAAGCTTTCAAAAAAAATCAAAAAATCAATATTTTTTTACCAAAAAAAATACTTAAATGATATTATAATTTTTAATGTAATTATTTTTTATCAATGAATTATTATCAAAGGTTTCTAAAAAAATGGATAACAAAAATCAAATCAAGCTTTTTTTACAAGATGCTTTAGGATGTGATATAGCTAAAGCAAGTGATCAAGATCTATATTATGCTCTATTATCTTATGTTAAAGAGCAAACAGAAAAACTACCAACACCTGATTTCAAAAAGAAAATATATTATATATCTAGTGAATTTTTAATCGGTAGAATGCTGGCAAATGATCTTATAAATTTTGGAATTTATAATGATGTTAAAGAGCTATTTGAGGCTAATGGTAAAGATATTGCTTTGATCGAAGAGTGCGAGCCAGAACCATCTCTAGGTAATGGTGGTTTAGGCAGATTAGCAGCGTGCTTTTTAGATTCAATAGCATCATTAGCTATTCCTGCAACTGGTGTTAGTTTGAACTATCATTATGGTTTGTTTAAGCAAAAATTCAAAAAGAATCTACAAAAAGAAACACCAAATCCATGGATAGAAGACAAAGGTTGGCTTAATAAGAGAAAAGCTGCTTATAAGATTGATTTCAATGGTTTTAGTATACAATCCCAGATGTATGATATTGAGATGGTTGGTTATCAAAATAACTTTGTTAATAAATTATGTTTATTTGATGCTGAGAGTGTTGATTCTAGTATCGTTAAAAAAGGTATATCTTTTGATAAAACAGCTATCGAAAAGAATGTTACGCTTTTCTTATATCCAGATGATAGCGATGAAGCAGGACATTTATTAAGAATTTTCCAACAGTATTTCATGGTAAGTAATGCTGTGCATTTAGTCTTTGCTGATATGGATGACAAAGGCTACTCAATTGAGAAGCTTCATGAGCATGCAACTATTCAAATTAATGATACTCATCCAACTTTAGTGATTCCTGAGCTTGTACGTCAGCTTATGGCTAGAGGCATATCTATAGATGCAGCTATCGAAATAGTTAAGAAAACAGTAGCGTATACTAACCATACTATCCTAGCTGAAGCTCTAGAAAAATGGCCATTAAGATATCTTAAAAAAGTACTAACTCAAGAGTTGATCGATATTATTAGATATTTAGATGTTAAAGTTAAGCTTGAGCATATTGATGAGAAGTTATCTATCATTGATGATCAAAGTATTGTACATATGGCTCATATGAGTATTCATTATAGCTTTAGTGTGAATGGTGTAGCAGCACTTCATACAGAGATTCTTAAAAATGATGAATTGAAGCACTTTAATGATATTTATCCAAATAAATTTAATAATAAGACTAATGGTATAACATTCAGAAGATGGTTATTACAATCTAACCCTGAGTTAACTAAATACTTAGAAAGTGTTATTGGTGATAGTTTCAAAGCTAAAGCTACTGATTTAGAAAAACTTCTAAAATTTGATAATGATGATACTCTAAAAACTCTTGAAGATATCAAAAAAGTTAAAAAAGCGCAGTTTATTAAATTTGCTAAAGAGCACTATGGTGTAGAGCTTATCAAAGATGGAATATTTGATGTGCAAATCAAGCGTATCCATGAATATAAGCGTCAACAAATGAATGCTTTGTATATAATCCATAGATATTTACAGATTAAATCAGGTAAGCTTAAGCCTACAAGAGTTGTTAACTTTATATTTGGTGGTAAGGCAGCTCCAGCTTATATTATAGCTAAGGATATTATTCATCTAATACTATGCTTACAAGAGCTTATCAATAATGATTCTGATGTGAATAAGTACATGAGAGTATTGTTTGTTGAAAACTATAATGTAAGTGTTGCTGAGAAGTTAATCCCAGCTGCTGATATCTCTGAGCAAATATCTCTAGCATCAAAAGAAGCTAGTGGTACAGGTAACATGAAGTTTATGCTAAATGGTGCTATTACATTAGGAACTATGGATGGTGCTAACGTTGAGATTGCTGAGCTAGTTGGACAGGATAATATCTACACTTTTGGTAAGGATAGTGACACTATTATCAATCTATACAAGACTAGTGGTTATATTTCCAAAGATTACTACAAGCAGCCTGTGATCAAGCCTATTGTGGATTTTATAGTCTCTAAAAAACTTGTTAAGCTTGGTAAGAAATCTAACTTAAAAGAGTTATATAACGAGTTACTTAATAAAGACTGGTTTATGACTTTGATAGATCTTGTAGAGTATGCAAAAGTTAAAGATCAAATGATCAAAGATTATGAAAACCGTAAAGAGTGGATGTCTATGGCTTTAGTAAATATTGCAAAAGCCGGGTTCTTTAGTTCAGATAGAACTATTGCTGACTATAATAGAGATATCTGGAAGATTTAGACTTGTATTGCACTTGTGATACAAGGATGATTAGTGTTATAAATTAATATGTCATTCTACGACTTGATCGTAGAATCCAATAACTTACTTAGCTTATACCCAATCGATCCTATGGTCAAGCCATAGGATGACTGCGGTTGAGATTGTCACTCTTAGAATATTTTAGTACTATTTGGTTACCGCAATGTGCATTTTGTTTATGATGTAGAGAGAGTATATGAGAAAATCTGGATTACTATTAGCTATTTCAAGTTTACCAAGTCAATTTGGCATTGGTGACTTGGGTAAAAGCGCTTATGAATTTGTTGATATCCTAAAACAAGCAAATACTAAGATTTGGCAGGTATTACCACTTACGCCACTAGGCTTTGGTAATTCACCATATCAGTCAAGCTCTTCTTTTGCAGGAGATGAAATTTATATTAGCTTAGAAAAACTAGCAGATTATGGTTTGCTTGAAGAATCATCTCTTAAAAATCTAAATGCAAATTTTGACAAAGTTGAATATGAACTTGTTCGTAATTTCAAAGATAATTATCTTGAAGAAGCATTTAGTAATTTTCAAAGCTCAAAAGATAAGTTTGAACAAGAGTATAATGATTTTATAGCTCAAAATTCTTGGGTTAAAAATTATGCTATTTTTAAAGCTTTTAAAAAGGCAAATGATAACCAAGCTTGGAATTTTTGGCCTGCAGAATATAAAAACTGGATCAAAGATAAAGCTATAGAACTTGAACAATTTCAACAAGAGATAGATTACCAAATATTTTTACAGTTTATCTTTTATAAGCAGTGGTTTGAACTAAGAGAATATGCCAATAAAAATAATATTGATATAATGGGTGATTTACCTATTTATTTAGGTTTTGACTCTGCCGATGTATGGGAGCATCAAGAAATATTTTTATTAGATGAGAATCAAAATCCTAGTTTTGTCGCAGGAGTTCCACCTGACTTTTTCTCAGAAACTGGCCAGCTATGGGGTAATCCTCTATATGATTGGGATAAGCTCAAAGAAACAAATTTTGATTTTTGGATAGAGCGCCTGAAGGGTAACTTCAAATTATTTGATATTGTCAGGATTGATCATTTTAGAGCTTTTGATACATATTGGAAGATACCCGCAGGTGAAAAAACTGCGATAAATGGCGAGTGGGTTGAGGCTCCTGGTTATGATTTCTTTGATGCAGTTTATAAGCGTATTCCAGATGCTAATATTATTGCAGAAGATTTAGGTGATTTACGTCGTGAAGTACTTGAGTTGCGTGATCACTACAAGTTAAAAGGTATGAAGGTTTTTCCTTTTCACTTTGATCTAAAAACAGCTAGGTTTGTTGAAGATAGTAATATCATTGCATACTCAGGTACTCACGATAATAATACTCTCAAAGGTTGGTATTTTGATGAATTAAACAGATACCAAAGAAAGCTTTTAAAACGTTATTTTAAAGCTAATGATAGAAATATTTTTAGAAAGATTATTAAGTATTTACTAAATTGTGATGCTGAATATGTAATATTACCAGTACAAGATATTTTAGAATTAGGTCGTGAGGCTAGACTAAATACTCCGGGGACAGTTGGTTCACCAAATTGGCAGTGGAAATTGGTTGATTTTGACTTATTAAGAACAGAAGTTAGGACTTGAATAAGAAAAATAAAAATAGTTATGAAAGTTAAACATTTCAAAGGCTTAAAAGACTTTAGATATTTTAATCAGATAAAAGAGCTTAGAAGGATATATAAATATTTTTCTTATCTATATAAATATAATATCCAAGAGGAAGAGGATTATTTTGAAAGTTATTTAGTAATGAGCTCTGACGTTGATATTTTTTATGTTGAAGATAATGGCGTAATATTAGGAGCATCTCTAGGATGTCCAATATCTAAAAGTTTTGATTTAACAAAACCACTTTTTGATATGGATATAAATATGGACAAGGCGTATTATTTTGCTGATATTATGATAAAAAAGATTATTGGGGAAAAGGCATTGCATTTGATCTGTATCAGAAACATATAGGCTATGTAAAAGAAAATAATTATGAAAAGATATGTGCTTTGATAGTTAATCGAGATAATGATCCAAGAAAACCAGAATCTTTTAAAAAGTCAAATATTTGGCAGGTTAATAAGTTTGAGAAAACTGATAAAAATGTTGTATATCCTTGGAGTACATATCAGGAAGATGGTTCTGTCAAGCAAGAGATTAATCAACTAGACTTGTATATTAAAAACTTAAGATAGTTACTTAATAATATAAAATTGATACTTTTATATGCTGAGTTATTATCAAATCTGGTGTATGGGAATTAAGCGGCATAATTTTTATCCTGTTTTATTTTGTCAACTTCATGCTCAGAAATGCCATCAATAAAAGTTACATTATTTAGCATTTCATTAATTCTCTTATAGCCATTTAATCTAT
>NZ_WBSX01000069.1 GCF_009823375.1 Francisella noatunensis subsp. noatunensis
CAATATAAATACAAAAAAGAAGGTGACTCTAAACAAGTTAAGATAAAGGATAGAGCGAGTATTTCTGAAAGACCTAGCAGTGCTAATAGAAAAAATCTTTATCACTTTGAAGGTGACACTATTGTTGGTAAAGACCATAAAAGTGCTATTGTAACAATGGTCGATAGAGCTAGCAGATTTACTATTTTAGCCAAGTCTATAGATAGAACAGCTAATTCAATCAATAGAATATTGTACAAAGTATCTAATGGTCATAAAATATTAACAGCTACATTTGATAATGGTAAAGAGTTTGCTAAACATAAGAAGCTAACTAGCAAGACTGGCATCAAAGTATTCTTTGCTGATCCATACAGTCCTTGGCAAAGAGGTACTAATGAAAACATGAATAGGTATATCAGACAATTTATACCTAAAGGTACTAACTTTAACAATATATCTCATCAATACATTAGAAAGTTACAGATAGACTTGAATAATAGACCTAAGAAATGTTTAAATTACTTGACACCTAATGAAGTACATTTTGGTATCTCTATAAACATTGAGAATACAATCTAGCACTTTAAACAAAAAGAATATAACAGCAAAACATAAAAAATTATATTTAGGTGTAGAAATAAAGTTTTATGGATTGTAAGAAAAAGACTTGCATAAAAATTTGAAAGAGTTTTAATTATCAATAATCATCAACTTTCAAATTTGTTGAATACCTAGACATTCTAGAACCTTGATGAAAAGTATTCACTTTTTCAACATTTTGTTTGTTATAGTAAGCCTGAAGATATAACAAATTCTCAGTATCATTGAACGAATACGAAAAGCTGAATAACGAAAATGAGATCATCGCTCCAACAAAGAAAGAAGTTATTTTATTCATATTATTTACTCTCTATATGCAATACGGTGTATTATATCATGATACAGCAAAAAAGGGAGTAAGTTTAATTACCAAAACACTCTCCCTTTAATAAATTACCTACGCATACAATTCTAGCAATTTTATTTAGATTTGACAAGCTTGCTTCATGCATTTCTTGACTGCTAGCATTACAGGCATCTGCCACAACCATGACTCTATAGTCACGATCATGTAATTCCCTAGCAGTAGACTCTACCACATAACTGGTTGATACTCCACAAATAATAACATCTTGAACATTATTTGCTCGCAAAACAAGTTCAAGATTAGTACCATATAGTGCATTGACGCGATGTTTTGTTATTATTATATCATGCTCTTGAACATCCATACTTGGATGAAAATCTGTTGCCCAAGTACCTAACTGCAAAACACCATATTCCGGAGCCTGCTTAAACATAGGAGAAACTTTTGAACACTCTTTATAATCTTTACTAAAACCAACCTTAACATGAGCAATCACAATATTATTTTCTCTTGCCCATGTAATTAATTGACTTGCTTTTTCCATAGTTTTATCATCTTTAACTCTCTTAGCGTTATGAGTTCCAAAAACGCCTTTCTCATCGACTATCTCATTTATAAAGTCTGCAACAATCACGATTTTATTTTTCATTTCTTTTCCTCTTATTATTTTCTTATTAAAGACAATATACTCGAAACACACACCATTAAAATCCCTATCATCTCCATATAACCTATAGAGCTATCATAAAACACAACATCTAATAGTGCTGCAACTATTACTGAAAAATACATAGCTGGAGCTATTAGTGAAGGATCTTTAGTATACTTAAAGGCTTTTACTCTAAAAATCTGTGAACTAATACCAAATATAATTATAGCTACTGATACCCAAATGACTACAGGCTTCATTGACACCTCATTTAAGCTAGATATGGCAGATATATTAAACGGTAGCAATAACATGCCTATAAATGTATATATCCAAAGATTTATAATAAACACATCTTCTTTTTTGCTTGCATTGTATAAAACAACTTGAGATGCTGCATTTAAAACTCCCGCAAAAAGAGCGCAAAGACTATATGTATTAACATTACCTTCTCCAACACCTAGTATAAGATAAATTCCCAAAAAGCTAATAATAATACAAGCAAAATTAAAGTAACCAACACTCTGCTTATAAAACAAAAACCTAATAACTGGAATAAATAATGGACTAGTATTAAATAGTAAAATGGTAATCAATAATGAACCATTACTTAAACTTATAAAGAAAAATAATTGTGCAAATAGACTAAACACCACCCTAATAAATATTGAACTCCAAGCGAAAGGAACAACTCTTGAAAAGGAAGAAATACTTACAACCCACCACATAAGTATGCCTCCACCAACAAATGAAACTAACATGGTTAAGTAGATCCCATCTATTTGTATCAGATACTTACATGCAAATGAGCCAAGAGCTATAAGAGCTGCAGAAACCATCATAAACCACAAACTTATAAAGTTATTAATTTGGGTCATTTTTCTTTACTCCATGAATTTAAGATATAAGAATAATATAACTCTTGCACCAATCTGTAAAATGCTTTATTCTTACATTATAAGTAAGTTTTTCTTACACGATATGATTAAAAAAAATGACTTACCTCCTTTAAACTCATTACCAGTATTTATAGCAGTAATGAAAACACAAAGTTATACTAAAGCTGCGGAACAGCTATTTATGACTCACTCTGCCGTGAGCCAATCTATAAAAAAATTAGAAAACCATCTTAATAAAAAACTATTTATCACGGATAAACGAAATCTAGTTATTACTGACTTAGCCAAAGAGTACTACACAATGATAGACCCTCTAATATCAGAAATTTACAATGCAACAGAGGTTTTAAAAAAACAACGTGCTAAAAAATTATCGATAAACTGTATGACTACACTTTGTGCAAATTGGCTAATCCCAAAACTAGATAATTTAATAGATTCAATAGTAAATACAGAGATACAACTCGTCAGTCTAGGCAGAAAAGTAAATTTTGATTATGATGATATAGATATAAGCATAGAATATGGTATTGACAGTGATTTTAGCAATAAAAACAAATTCAAACTCGCAGATGGTGAGCTAATACTAGTTTGCAATAATAAGCACTTTGGTAAAAGCCTCTCAGAAATAATATTAGAACAAAAGCTAATCTATGTTGATGATAAAATTCGCATTGATGATTATCAACTCTGGGCACAGCACAACAACATCTCAAAAAAACCTAACAAAAATATAATCTTCAAAAACTCTCTTCAAGCAATTCAGGCTTGCTTTTCAGGTATTGGATTTTTTGTTACAGATAGACTTTTAATTCAAGAACACATCAAAAATGGATTTCTTTATGTTCCGCCACAAAAAAGCTATCACACTGGAAAATCCTATTATCTTTTGGCTAGAGATTCTGAAACAACTAATTTTGATATTATCAAAAAATTATTGAGTTCTTATTTTTAACTCTATGTTTATAATGCTACATAAAATTTTCTATAAAATTAGCCTTTATAGTTCTCCAAAAACTCCTTCCTAAACTCTTCAAACCTACCCTCTTCTAGAGCTTGGCGAATATTTTTCATCAGATTTTGGTAATAAGTTAAATTGTGGATTGTATTTAATCTTGAACCTAATATCTCTTGAGTTTTATCTAGGTGGTGCAAATAACTACGACTAAAATTTTGACAAGTATAACAATCACAGTTTGGGTCTAATGGAGACACATCATCCTTGTGTTTGGCATTTCTAATTCTAACAACACCTTCTGATGTAAACATATGACCATTGCGAGCGTTTCGTGACGGCATTACACAATCAAACATATCAACACCACGATAAACAGCTTCTACTAAATCCTTTGGCGTACCAACACCCATCAAGTATCTCGGCTTATCTTCTGGCATCTGATGAGCAGTATGATCAAGTATTCTAATCATATCTTCCTTAGGCTCACCCACAGATAATCCACCTATAGCAAAACCATCGAAATCTATTTCTTTTAAAGCTTTTAAAGAATCATCACGTAAATGCTCATACATTCCACCCTGAATAATTCCAAATAATGCAGATGGATTATCTCCATGAGCATCATTTGATCTTTTTGCCCAACGCATAGATAGTTCCATAGAATCTTTTGCTTCTTTTTCAGTAGCTGGATATGGTGTGCACTCATCAAAACACATTACAATATCAGAGCCAAGATCTCTTTGGACTTGCATTGATATCTCGGGAGATAAAAAAACTTTTGAACCGTTTATCGGTGACTTAAATGTAACGCCTTCTTCTGTAAGCTTACGCATTTTAACCAAACTAAAGACTTGAAATCCCCCGGAGTCTGTAAGTATAGGTTTATCCCAACCGTTGAAATCATGTAAAGTACCATGTTTTTTGATAATTTCAGTACCTGGACGTAACCATAAATGAAATGTATTACCCAAGATAATATCAGCACCCATTTCTTTTAACTCAACTGGAGATAATGATTTAACAGCTCCATAAGTCCCTACTGGCATAAATGCAGGAGTCTGAATATCTCCTCTTGGGAAGCTTATTTTTCCTCTTCTAGCTTTGCCTTCTTTTTTGATCAAGTCGAACTTCATTACAGTCATAAAATTTAACCTTTTGAAACAGAATTTAATGAATAAGTTTTTTAAGCTACTAATCCTATAACATAGTTATAAAAATAGCTAGCGAAGATATTGTCTAGATAGTATTATCTCTTATAATTAACTCAAATAGTTTTAAAATCATCAAGGAAAACAATGAACTTTTTAAATTTTAGCATACCAGTGTTTGCTTATCTTTTGGGCTCAATTAATAGTGCAATTATTGTCTGTTATATATTTAGACTACCCTCTCCAAGAAGTGTTGGCTCTGGCAACCCAGGAACTACAAATGTTCTAAGAATAGGTGGGAAGGTTCCAGCGATCATCACCCTTGCTTTTGATATACTAAAAGGTCTAGTGCCTGTAGTTTTAGCTAAAGTATTAACTGGTAATGAATTTATAACTGCATGTACTGCATTATATGCAATTCTCGGTCATATACTCCCAATATTTTTTGGCTTCAAAGGTGGCAAAGGTGTTGCAACTTTAATAGGTACACTATTTGGGTTTAGCTGGATTTTAGGTTTAATATTTGTCATTACTTGGCTATGTGTTGCTGTAATTACTCGTTATTCATCTTTATCAGCATTAGTAGCTACTGTTATAGCAAGTTTTTCAGTAATATTTACCTCAGATTTACAAGTGGCAACGCCATTTTTAATAATTGCAATAATCATACTTATTAAACACAGAGGAAATATTCAAAGATTAATCAGTGGTCAAGAAAGTAAAATTGGTGATAAAGCAAAGGCGAAAAATGATTCAAATTAAAAACTTAAAAAAAGAGTACAGATCAAATAATACTAGCAATCTCGTGCTTGACAATATAAACCTTGACATTAAGCAAGGCGAGATATTTGGTATAATCGGTCATAGTGGTGCAGGCAAAAGCTCACTTTTAAGATGCTTAAATCTTCTAGAGCAACCTACTGATGGTTCAATATTCATTGCTGATGAGAATATTACAAAGAAGAATCCAAAACAGCTTAGAGAATTTCGCAGAAAAGTTTCAATGATATTTCAGCATTTCAACTTGCTATCATCTCGCAATGTTTTTGAGAATATTGCCCTTCCACTTGAGATTCAAGGAATACCAAAAGCTGAAATCAAAAAAAGAGTTTTTGAGCTGGTAGAGCTGGTAGAGCTTCCAAATAAAGCAAATGCATATCCTCAAGAGCTTAGTGGAGGCCAAAAACAAAAAGTTGCTATTGCTCGAGCTTTGGCTTTAGATCCTTTAGTTTTATTATCTGATGAAGCGACATCGGCACTAGATCCAACATCTACAAAACAGATTTTGGCACTTCTTAAAAGATTAAATAAAGAACTTGGCTTAACAATAGTTTTAATTACACATGAAATGGATGTTGTCAGAAAAATCTGTGATCGTGTAGCAATTATTGACAAAGGTCGTATTGCAGAAATGGGCAAAACCTTAGACATATTTCTAGATCCTCAAGCACCTGTAACAAAATCTTTTGTTGAGACAAGCATACATACAAAAGTCCCAGATTTTATTGCTAAAAGAATTTATGATAATCCTTACAGTTATGATAATACATATCCAGTAGTACAACTAACATTCTATGGAGACAAAGGTAAGATGCCTATCATTGCTGAAATTTCTCGTCAGTTCAATGCTACGGCAAGTATTATCCAAGCGAATATAGAAACAATCCAAGAGCAGATAGTGGGGATTGCGATTTGTCATATTACAGGTGAGCGTCAAGACTGGGAAAATGCATTAAGATTTCTTTCAAACCAAGATGTTAATTTAAAGGTGTTAGGTTATGCAACAGCAGACAATATTTAGTTCACATGAGCTTAGCCTAATAGCTCAATCAACTTGGGAAACCATTTTCATGGTTTTCATAGCCACTTTGGTAGCCGTCATAGGTGGTATATTATTAGGCATATTACTGTATATAACACAAGATAGTAAAAATGTTGCCGTTAAAGGATTTAACAAGACTTTTAGTATTATTATAAACATAACAAGAAGTATCCCATATATCATATTGCTAATACTTCTGTACCCCCTAACAAGGCTTATAGTTGGTACAACAATAGGGACTACTGCTTCAATAGTACCTCTAGCTATCGCTGCCCTACCATTTTATGCTCGACTAACTGAATCAGCTTTGCGTGAAGTTGATAACGGACTTATTGAAGCAGCCAAATCAATGGGCGCAACTAAAAGACAGATTGTTTTTAAAGTACTACTTCCTGAATCAAAGAATTTGTTGATTGATGCTGCTACTTTAACATGTATTTCACTAATCGGTTTCTCAGCTATGGCTGGTATCGTTGGTGGCGGTGGTCTAGGTGATTTGACTTACTTCAAAGGTTATAATTACGGTAATTACACTTTATTACTTGGTGGTGTAATTATGTTAGTTATCCTTGTTCAAATTACCCAATCATTCGGTAATTATCTAGTTACAGCCAAGAAGTTAACTTCACTTTGGATTATTACGGCTATTCTATTGGGTGCATGTAGTACACAGCTGTATGTAAATGCTGCAGCTACTACCAATACAAATGAAATAACTGTAGGATATATTACCAGTCCTCCTCAAGATAAAATCATGCAGCTAAGTAAAAAAATAGCTAAAGAAAAATATAATCTTGATGTAAATCTAGTAACATTTGGTGATTACAACATTCCTAATAGAGCACTTAATGATGGGGAATTGCAAGCAAATGTTTTCCAACACATTCCATTCCTAGAAAATCAAATCAAACAGTTTGGTTATAAACTTACTTATATTGGTAAGACTTTCTTATACTCAATGGGAATGTTCTCTAAAAAATATAAAAATATCCAAGATATTCCAAACGGCGCTACAGTAGCAATCCCTAATGACCCTACTAATCAAGGTAGAGCACTAATGATTCTTCAAGATGCTGGATTAATCAAACTTAAAGATGGTATAACTTGGAAAGCTACTACAGATAGTATAGCTAGCAATCCAAAAAATCTAAAAATCATAGCTCTACAAGCAGATCAAATCCCTAATAACCTAGGTGATGTGGATCTTGGTATTGTAAATAACGACTATATCCCTAAAGCAGGGTTAAGTCTAAAAGACGCTCTTTTTGTAGAGCCTAAAGATTCTCCATTTGCAAATGTTATTGCCGTTAAAGAATCACAAAAAGATAATCCTAAACTTAAAGAGTATGTACAAGCATTTAATACAGATGAAGTTAAACAATTAGCTGAAAAACTTTATCCGAATGGTGCTGCTATACCACCAGACCAAGCTGAACCATATTCAGTAGGTTTACATAATGTCGGATAAAAAGGCATATTACATATTATTACTACAGTTATCGCCACAAAATGGTCTTACAGAATCACAAAGTACATTTGACTCCATTAGAGGGTACTTCACGATATCTTTACCAAAAGATACACTTATAAGTAATACAAAAGCTAATATAGCAAAAAGTCTTTTCATAATGTTCCTTGCAAATTTTCCTTAACAAATTTGACAACTTCTTCCATCTTAAAGCTTCTAGCTCCTTTGACAGTAAGTTTAGTATTTTGAGATTTGTACTCAGTAAGTAGTTTTAATAGATCATTATTTAACTGTTGCTTATCATCATAGTATTTAGCATTTGAACCTTCATACTCTTCTAAAGCAAACTTTATTAAATTTTTTTCGCCAAATAAAAATATATTATCTAAATTTGCTTTATTGAGCCATTGATCCATCTTACGATGATAGTTTTCTGCCTCATCACCTAATTCTCTCATTGAGGTAATTGCTATAACTTTTTTACCATCAAATTCAGCTAAATCTGCTATAGCAGCCTGGACAGCTCCAGCACTAGCATTATATGTATCATCTACAAGAGTTAAGTTATCATTTAGCTTTTCAGTTGAGAATCTACCTTTATAATTTTTGATATTTTGCGTATTTTGTAAAAAACTGTTTGGCTCTAGTCCTGCAGCAACCACACTAGCTATCGCAAGCATGCTATTAGACAAATTATGCTTACCAATATTTGGCAACTGATAGTTATATTGTTTGTCAAAGATTCTAACCTTAACATCATAGAACTCTGGCGTAACCTGATAATCTAAAATGATGATATCTGCATCTTGATTACTCATTGAACAAGTGATTTTCTTACAATTTAATTTCCCCGCATACACAGATATTCTTTCATCATCAAGATTTACAATGCAAAAACCATCTTTTGGTAAAGCTTTAAGAAGCTCACCTTTTTCTATCATTACACCATCTAGTGTTTTAAGGTTCTCTAAATGACTAGCACCAACATTTGTAATCATTGCAATATTAGGCTGAATAATTTCAGCAGCAGCTTTTATCTCACCTGCAACGCTTGTACCAGTTTCAATCACAGCAAAATCAACATCTTGTGGAGTTTCTAAAACTGTCATCGGCACACCAAGATAGCTGTTGAAATTACCTTGTGTAAAATGAACTTTTTTATCACCAAGTAGAGTTACTATCATCTCTTTAACAGTTGTTTTACCACAACTACCAGTTAAGGAAATAATTGGCATTTTTAGAGACTTACGATACTCTTTTGCTAAAGCTCGTAGTCCCTTGATAGTATTACCACAAACTACTTGAGGGATATCTATATCTTGTTTCTTTGAAACCAACAATGCTTTTGCACCATTGCTAATAGCACTTGGGATAAACTCATGGCCATCACGATTAGCTACAATCGCGACAAATAAAGCATCTTGATTTACCTCATTAGAATTAATGCTAACTGTTTGAATTGATACATCTTCGCCGATGTATTCTAAGCCAGCTTGTATTGCTAATTGTTTTAGTGATTTGATCATTTTTTCTCCATAAGACTCATATTAAATTCCCCTTCCGGTCACTGAGCAAAGTCGAAGTGTGAAGGAAAAATAGCTTTAAAAGCTAGATTGTATTCTGAAAGTTTTAAATAGTTGAAAGAGAGTTCCAAATATAGTTTATTAGGTTTTGACGAAACTAAAATAAACGATAAGGAACTAAAAAATGCCAAAGCACTTAACTCTTTCAAATAGATATTGTATAGAAGAATTACTTAAATTAGGATACCAAACATCTCAAATAGCCAATAAAATTGGCTATAGTGAAAGAGCTATAAAAAAGGAACTTAATCGCACTAGTATAAATAGTGACTATAATGCTGAGATAGCACAGAAGCTATATCAAAGCCGCAGAACTTCAAATAATCATAAGCTATCCTGTAAAGTTAAAAAGCTA
>NZ_WBSX01000007.1:5000-30290 GCF_009823375.1 Francisella noatunensis subsp. noatunensis
GAATCCAACAGCTAGTACTCATCGTTTACAGCGTGGACTACCAGGGTATCTAATCCTGTTTGATCCCCACGCTTTCGTCCCTCAGTGTCAGTATTGATCCAGAATGTTGCCTTCGCCATTGGTGTTCCTTCTGATCTCTACGCATTTCACCGCTACACCAGAAATTCCCCATTCCTCTACCATACTCTAGTTTGCCAGTATCAAATGCAGTTCCAAGGTTGAGCCCTGGGCTTTCACATCTGACTTAACAAACCACCTACAGACCCTTTACGCCCAGTAATTCCGATTAACGCTCGGACCCCCCGTATTACCGCGGCTGCTGGCACGGAGTTAGCCGGTCCTTATTCTTTGGGTAACGTCCTTCCTACAAGCTATTAACTTATAGGCTTTCCTCCCCAACTAAAGTGCTTTACAACCCTAGAGCCTTCTTCACACACATGGCATTGCTGGATCAGGGTTTCCCCCATTGTCCAATATTCCCCACTGCTGCCTCCCGTAGGAGTTTGGGCCGTGTCTCAGTCCCAATGTGGCTGATCATCCTCTCAAATCAGCTATGGATCGTAGCCTTGGTAGGCCCTTACCCTACCAACTAGCTAATCCAACGCAGGCTCATCCATCTGCGGCAGCACAAAGGCCACCTTTAATCCGCAGATATTATGCGGTATTAACAGTCGTTTCCAACTGGTATCCCCCACAGATGGGCAGATTCCTACGCGTTACTCACCCGTCCGCCACTCGTCAGCATCCGAAGACCTGTTACCGTTCGACTTGCATGTGTTAAGCATGCCACCAGCGTTCAATCTGAGCCAGGATCAAACTCTTCAGTTTAATTCTCAAATTCTGACTCTAACTACTGATACTCAAATTCTTTAACAAAGTGTTTGTATATAATATATCTCTTAAATATCTTAGAAGCCTTAGCTTCTCACCGTTAACATCACTCGTCAGCCGTTGAAGACATATAATACGCATCCTCCAATCAAAATGCAACACCTTTTTTAAAAAAAATTAAACTTTTTACAACTTTTTTAAATTACATACAATTTCAATTGCAAAAAGCACCGTTTTTATACAGCCTTTTTGCTGCTTCATAACCTATTTATCCCGTCTGATAACACAAAAGCAAATATCCAACTTATCTAAAAAGTAATACTTTTTATCTATTTATTGCCCTTTCAATAAATGTGCTAAGTCTAAACACCTCTACCTCTGTTAATCTAATTACTTATATCAATATACATATCTGCTATATTAACGATTTGATTTAACCAACTTTGGCGATTAGTAATATTATAAAATTCAAAGCAAAACAATAAGTAAAGAGACATAAGCATCAGATATAACCTCTACTTTTTTTACAAATCTGTATATGAAAAATTAGGCAATGCAACACTTCCAATAAAAGAAGCACAGGTACAGCTTAAAAAATAACAATAGAAATATTATTATATATAAAATTTGAAGGGCAAGTTTTGATTAGATTTAGACATAGGCACTTCTAAACTTAAATGACTCCTAACCTCAAAGCAAACTAAAAATACAGTTATCACAATTACTTACTAAAAGATATATCTACAACATACTCCTGTCATTAGCTTTTAGCTAATTGCCCCTATATAAGAATATTAATCTAAAACCGTTCTATATTTATTTAGCACAAATATTAAAACACTCTCTATACCGTCAACTTCATAACAAAAGACAAAGCCCAATAGAAGTGATTGCAAAAAATTGGAGACATAAAAAAAGCGACCTAAGTCGCTTTATATTTATTAGTGGTGGGTGTTGAGGGGTTCGAACCCCCGACCCTCGCCTTGTAAGGGCGATGCTCTCCCAGCTGAGCTAAGCACCCGATTTTGAAAAGATCGAAAACTTTGGATGGCGGAGAGGAAGAGATTCGAACTCTCGACAGGGTTTAACGCCTATACTCCCTTAGCAGGGGAGCGCCTTCAGCCGCTCGGCCACCTCTCCTAAACCATGTGAGAGGATATTATATATATAATAGTGTGTCAAGAGCACATTCAACAATTTTTTGTAGTATCTACTATTTTACCAATATTAATACTAAACAAACTTCAGAAAAAACTTTATAATACGAATATTATTTTAGATATTCATAACTACTACAAGCACAATAATCATGAGAAAAATTTTAGTTACTAATGCGCTGCCATATGCAAATGGTGATCTTCATTTAGGCCATATGCTTGGATATATACAATCAGACATCTGGGTTAGATTCCAAAAATTACAAGGCAATAAATGTATCTTTGTCTGTGGCAGCGATACACACGGCACTCCAATAATGCTTAAAGCTAAAAGCTTAGGTATCACACCAGAAGAACTTGTTGAAAAATACTCAAACAATCACCAAAAAGATTTTTTAAGCTTCGAAATTGAGTTTGATAATTATCATTCAACTCATAGTCCAATAAACAAAGAAATTGTTGAAGATATCTACGATAAGCTGAATGCTCAAAAACTCATATCAAAAAAAGAAATAGCTCAAGCGTATGATCCTGAAGCAAAGATGTTTTTACCAGACAGATTTGTAAAAGGTACTTGTCCAAAATGTAAGGCTGAAGATCAATACGGAGATAGTTGCGAGGTTTGCGGTGCAACTTATGATCCAACAGAACTAATAAACCCAAAATCAGTAGTATCAGGAAAAGCACCAATACAAAAAAATTCTGAACACTTCTTTTTTGATTTACCATCTTTGGAAAAAAATATCAAAGATTGGATAGAATCCAACAAACTACTCCAACCAGAAGTAGCTAACAAACTAGCAGAATGGTTTGAGCAAGGCTTACAAAGTTGGGATATCTCGCGTGATGCTCCATACTTTGGTTTTGCAATACCAGGTACAAATGAGCAAAAATTCTTCTATGTCTGGTTAGATGCTCCGATGGGATATATTGCAAGTTTTAGAGATTACTGTAACAAAAACAATGTTGATTTTAATGAATTTTGGGGAGATGACTCTTGTGAAAGCGAGCTTTATCATTTTATTGGTAAAGATATTATTTATTTCCACGCATTATTTTGGCCAGCAATATTATCATCTACAGGCTACAAAACTCCTACAAGTGTCTTTGCCAACGGATTCTTAACTGTAAATGGCAAAAAAATGTCAAAATCTCGCGGTACATTTATCCAAGCAAGAACTTATCTAGATAATTTAGAGCCTAGCTATTTGAGATACTATTTTGCCTCTAGATTAACATCACGCATTGATGATATAGATTTAAACCTTGAGGAATTTGTCACCAAATCAAATTCAGATATAGTTGGTAAGGTGGTAAATATAGCAAGCCGTTGTGCTGGCTTTATATACAAAAAATTTGATGCCACCTTATCCGAGGATATTTTTGATCAAGAGTTAGAAATTGAATTTAGTAAGAATCACGATGCCATTACTCAAGCTTTTGAAAAAAGAGAGTTTGCTCATGCTGTGAGACTAATAATGGCCTTAGCTGATAAAGCAAATCAATTTATAGACCATCATAAACCATGGCAACTAGCAAAAGAAGAAGGACAAGAACAAAAAGTTCATCAAGTATGTTCACAAGGAATTAATATGTTTAAGGTGCTTGTTGCTTATCTTAAGCCAATTGTGCCTTCAATTGTTAAAAATGCCGAAATTTTCTTAAACATAGAGTTATCAAAGTGGAATGATGCTCCAATATTCTTAAGATCTCACAAAATAAACAAATTTAAACCATTAGCAACCCGTATTGAAAAAGAAAAAGTAGACAAGATTTTAGAGAATACAAAAAAAATGTTAGAAAATGAACAAAACCAACAACCCAAAGAAGAGCCTAAACTAGATATCGCTGCTGAATGTACTTTTGATGATTTCATGAAAGTTGACTTACGCGTAGCTAGGATTGCTGAAGCTTCACATGTTGAAGGTGCAGATAAACTACTTAAGCTAATATTAGATCTAGGCGGTGTTACAAAACAAGTATTTGCGGGTATAAAGTCTGCATATAAACCAGAGGATTTAATAGGTAAACATACTGTAATGGTAGCTAACTTAGCTCCTAGAAAAATGAAGTTTGGAATGTCAGAAGGTATGGTCTTAGCAGCTGGCGATGGCAAAGGGATATACATACTAGAACCGCATGAAGGTGCTCAGCCAGGTATGCGTGTTAAATAAACTAAGTATTTAGTAATGAAAAAAACCTACTATAATATTTTAATAATTCTTCTATTATTCTTTTTAGCATTATTAAATTATATTGACAGATCTACTCTAAGTATTACAAATACAGAAATTGCTAATGCCTTTAATATAACACCAACAGAAATGGGAATATTATTATCTGCATTTATGTGGCCATATGCTATTGCTAGTCTACCAGCAGGATATATGGTTGATCGACTAGGTGTAAATAAAGTAATGCTAGTAAGCATGATTGCATGGTCTGTAGCTTGCATATTAGGAGGCTTAGTAATAGGATTTTTTCAATATTACTAACACGGATATTACTTGGTCTTGCTGAAGCTCCCTTTTTCATAGTAGCTACTAGAATAATACAACATCGTTTTCCAAATTCTCAAAGGGGGCTAATGTCATCAATAGTAGCTCTAGGTCCTAGATTAGCAAACATCCTAGCACCATTAATCCTAGTTGGTCTAATGCTACTGATAGATTGGAGAGGTATGTTTATTTTGTTAGGTACTATCGGATTGCTAGCTGCGTTAGGCTGGAAACTTCTACATACAGAAGAAACTATTGAATGTAGACCAACTTACAAAAAGACTCAAAAGGTTTCTATCTCTGATGCACTAAAAAACAAGAATGTAGTTTTTTTATGTATAGGAAATCCATGTTCATCTTACGCTTACTGGTTATTTCTAACATGGTTACCTTTTTATTTTATTAAAGTAAAGCACCTAAGCCTTTCGCAAATGAGTATAGCAACATCTATATCTTTTATTTCAGGAATTGCTTCAGTAATGTTAGGTGGTATATATCCGATCTTATGATAAAAAGGTTTTACAGCAGTATTTTCACGATTAACACCTATAATCATCGGATGTCTAGTTGCATCTATAGCAATCTTAGCGCTACCATTTATAGATAACATCTTTATTATTGTATGTGTAATTAGTGTTACTATTTTCTGTTTGGGGCTACGTATATCTCCAACATGGGCATTAGTTGCTGACATCTCTCCATATAGCTTAGTAGGAACAATTGGTGGATTACAGAATTTTGCTAATTTTGTTGGTGCCGGACTTGCCCCGCTTATTACTGGGATAATATTACAATCAACAAATGATAATTTTATGTTCGTATTTATATTTAGTGGGGTTATTTGCTTATTTGGATCATTTATATATATGCTTATTCGTAATAGTAGAGTTCAAACTTAAACAATTTAGTACTCTATCACCTTCACTCTACCTTTAGTTATATTTGTTATTTCTTCTAAGAAGATAGATTTTTCGGATGTACATATCTTGATAACTTTGGATATCAAATTAGAATAGCTCTCTTTTATAATCTGAATATTATAGCGATTTAGTAGATTATCGACATTTACTGTTTCTGAATAATCACATTCTATTAAAATTTCACTCCGAGGCTCTACATCTATAATTTTGGCTAAAGCCAACCCTTCTTTAGCTGCCTGCCCATACGCTCTAACAAGTCCACCCACACCAAGCTTTGTCCCCCCAAAATATCTAACGACCACAACCAAAACATTTGATATACCCAGACCTTGAATATGTGAGAGTATCGGCTTACCCGCCGAACCATTTGGCTCACCATCATCACTAAATCTAAGCTGATTATTATCTACTAAAGAGTATGCCCAGCAATAATGATTAGCTCCAGGATAAATAATCTTTGTATTATCCATTGCCTCTAGTACTTCTTCGTGACTAGCTACCTTGTAGACAAAAGATATAAAGCGAGATTTTTTTATTGGTGAAATTTCAAACTCTAAATTTTCAAATACAGTTTTGTAAGAGTGCATAATTAATTATCTTATTAAGATTCAAGCCTAAGACATCTAAGATTAAAGATCTATTTCTCCAGCACCTTGTCTTAAAATCTGATATGGTAATTCAAGCATTTCCACAACGGTAGTTGACTCATAACCACAATAATCCGACTCTATAACCACATCTATATAATTCATAACTTCATCATCAATAACTGAGCAATCGGTAACAACATGATCTTGTCCAGGTAAAATAAAGCTCCCAATCACTAATGGTTCACCAATTTCTGCTGATATTGCCTGAAGAGCATAATGCTCACTCACCCTTATACCAACTGTATTTTTAGATTTACTAACCAATAATGATGATACCTTTTTTGTTGCATTTAAAATAAAAGTAAAAGGTCCTGGCGTGTATCTTTTTAGAATTCGGTAAGCAGTATTATCAACTTTTGCATATTCAGATATTTCAGATAAATCTTTACAGGATAAAGTAAAATTATGCTTTCCGTCTAGTTCACGTATTTTGATAATCTTATCTATAGCCTTTTTTGACTTCATTCTACAAGCTAGAGCATATCCTGAATCAGTTGGTACAGCAAAAACACCATCATTATCCAAAATATTAGCTATTTCTTTTAATTCAGCAACATTATTACCATAACTATATAGTTCAATTAATTTCTTCATTATCTTAGCAACAAGAGTTATACTTTTATGACATTATACAACACTTAACATTAATACAAATGAATAAAATGATTAATGATTTGCTACCAGCAATCGTATTTTTTACAGTTTATAAGGTTTATGATATTTTTTATGCTACCGCTGCATTGATTATAGTTACAGTCGCTCAAGTAATTTGGGAGTATATTGCTCATAGAAAAATTGCTAAAGCACAAATCCTAATAGCTGTACTTGTTGTAGTATTTGGTGGAGCAACTTTATACTTCCACAATGAAGAGTTTATCAAATGGAAAGTTAGCATAATCAACTGGTTAATAGGAATTGGTCTGATAATATCAACATACACAATGAAAGAAACACCAATGCAAAAAATTCTTAAAGAAGCTGTTGAGTTAAAAAGACATAAGTGGAGAGAAATTAATAATATGTGGGGTGCTTACTTTACAGTACTAGGGACTCTTAACTTATTTGTTGCTTACTTTTTTTCAACAAATATCTGGATGAACTTTAAACTTTTTGGTCTTCTTGGTATAACTTTCATTTTCTTGATAATTCAATCTATTTATTTATCAAAACATATCAAAAGATAATTTTAACATTTAATTTGCATTGGAATAATTATCAACTGTATAATTGACACATTACAATAATGTATGAACAATATGAATCAGGAAAGCTTAAATATAAATAAAGAACCGAATCCAGCAAATAGAATCTGTAAATATCGCAATATTTTTGGATGTATTTGTCTAATTGCTATATTAGCTATATTTTTTATTACTGAGTTAGCCATACTAGTCGGTATTTTTTAACTTTTGCAGCCTTTTATATAGTAATAGCAGGATGTGTAGCAGCCTATCTAATATATCTAGGAATAATGAGATTATCAAAATATCTCAAAGAAAAAAAATAATAATTCACCCTTACTCTGCTTTGACTAATCCTGCTGCATAAGTGCGCGCGCCAATTAAGCCAACATCTGTATTCACAATTATATGAACTGGAAAATCTTTCATCATACTAGACATTCTACCTTTATCTCTAAACTTCTCTAAGAACTTACTTTCTTTGATTTGTTTAATAAGCTTAGGTGCAATACCTCCAGCAATATACAACCCTCTAAAAGGTAAACTTGATAATGCCAAATTACCCGCTACTGATCCATATATACTTAAGAATATATCTATAGTTCTCAGTGCAGAAGGTTCTCTATGCTCTACAGCATACTTAACAATAACTGCCGCTTTATCAGAGTCTGATACGCTAAATAATTCTCTTCTTAGCGATTGACACTCTGGCTGATCATATAAAGGATTACGTACAACATACTTATATATGTTGAATATACCATAACCACTACAAAATCTCTCTGGTGATATACGATGAAAAGTTTTACGCATAAATCTAAAAAGTTGAATTTGCTCATCATCAACAGGTGAAAAATCAACATGACCTCCTTCTGTTTTGTACACTCTAGGATTATGGTCTTTATCATAGCTAACTAGACACATACCCAAGCCTGTACCAGCGCCAACTACAGCACATAATGTTTCATCATCTTTTTTACCATCTTGAAGAGTAATGAGATCTTTTTCTCTATCTAAAGATTCAATACCATAGCCTATAGCTTCAAAGTCATTTATAACTTTGACTTTACTTTTTTCTATATCAAGACCTTCTGATATATACTGCTCTGACACTAACCATGGTAAATTTGTTACTTGAACCTCTCCGTTTGCGACAAATCCAGCAACAGCAAGACACACAGAATCAATCTGACCCGCTAGATCAACCTCTAGTAAAAACTTATCAATAATATCAGACAAACAATTAAAGTTTGCTCCTCTATATTTCCTAATAGCAATACTCTGTGTTAAACCATCTTCTAGAAGAGAAACCTCTAACCTTGTATTAGTTCCACCGATATCTCCAGATAATATATACATAGTCACACTCCCTTATTTAATGGTATCTTGCCAATACAAATACTTGATATTCTGCTATAATGAAATTATATCTTAATATTATAATTTTAGTTTAAATGTCTAAAGAAAATAAAACAACAGATTTCGGTTTTACAGAAGTACCTTGGGAAGAAAAACAAAAAAAAGTTGCTGGAGTTTTCCACTCAGTAGCAGCCAAGTATGACTTAATGAATGATTTAATGTCTTTTGGTATTCACCGCATCTGGAAAAAACAAACTATCGCAAAAACTGGCGTGCGCAAAGGAGATAAAGTCCTTGACTTAGCTGGGGGAACTGGTGATTTAGCATATAAATTCTGTCAAATGGTAGGTTCACAGGGTAAAGTAGTTTTAAGTGATATCAACTCATCAATGTTAGAAGTAGGTAAAGAGAAACTCACTAATAAGGGGTGCGTAGGTAATATCGAATATGTTCAAGCTAATGCTGAATGTCCTCCATTCTCTGATAATTATTTTGACTGTATAACAATATCTTTTGGTTTAAGAAACGTAACTAACAAAGCTAAAGCTCTAGCATCAATGTGTAGAGTACTAAAACCAGGAGGAAAATTACTCGTACTAGAATTCTCAAAACCTATAGTCCCTATGCTATCTAAGGTTTATGATGAATATTCTTTCAAAGCTTTGCCTTTTTTAGGCAAAATCATCACTCAAGATGCTGAAAGTTATAAATATCTGGCTGAATCAATCCGCAAACATCCAGATCAAGAAACGCTAAAACAAATGATGTATGATGCTGGATTTGATAATGTTGAATATCAAAATATGACTGGTGGAATCGTAGCTTTACATATTGGATATAAATACTAAGATGATTCAAATAATAGATAGAGCCCTAATATTATTATCTAAACTTGACCCACAAATGAGTAGCTTGCTACTACCCCTTAATAATAAAACATTAAGGGTAGAGATTATCGACATTGATTTTGCGGTTATATTAAAAGTTGAGAAATCAAAAATCCATGCGACTGATGAGCATTCTAAAAATGTGCTAAAAGGTAAACTTGCTTATATTCTTGAATTAATATTTAATAAAAATCTCCAAGAACTTATAATTGCTAACAAGCTTGATTATCAAGGTAGTCTTAAAGACCTAAATGAGTTTAATAAGTTCATAAGTGCTATTGATATTGATTTAGTTTATAAAATATCTGAGATTACTAGTCCAGAATTTGCAGCAACGATAGCAAAACCTTTTACTAAAGCGAAAGAATACCTTAGAACATCACGTCAAGAAACTATCGTTGATATTAAAGATTTTTTAACTGAAGAAAAAAGAACATTAATATCACAGAATGAGATAAATATTTTTTATCGTCAAGTTCAAGAGCTAAAACAAGCTACCGATAGAATAGAAGCCAAACTAAACTTATTACAAGGCTTATACAATGATTAGAAAATTTCTAAGACTTATATATATTTTTTATATTATAAATAGATACTGCCTTCTCAATGAACCAATCCGAGCAACTAAGATAAAAAGTCTTAGGCTTATACTTTTAATAAATCCTTTTTACTATTCTCCTAGAATACGCAAACTAGAGCATGGCATTAGAATTAGAGAGGCACTCGAGAAGCTTGGACCTATATTTATTAAGTTTGGACAAGCGTTATCCGTACGTGCGGATCTGCTTCCTCCTGAAGTTATAAAAGAAGTCTCTAAGCTTCAAGATAACGTGCCATCTTTTGATAACAATATTGCTGCTCAACAAATTGAAAATGCTGCGAAAAAGCCTATAGATAAAATATTTAAAAGCTTTGAAAGTGCTCCGTTGGCTTCTGCTTCAGTTGCTCAAGTTCATGGTGCAATACTTCAAAATGATGAAAAAGTCGTAGTTAAAGTATTACGACCAGGTATAGAAAAAATCCTAAAACTTGATACTTCTTTGATGCTTTTCTTTGCAACACTACTTAGCAAACTAAAAGAAATTAAGCGTTTCAAGCCTGTTGAAATTGTCAAAGAAATTAATCAAAGTTTCTTTGATGAGCTTGATCTAGTGCGCGAAGCATCTAATGCATCTCAAATACGCAGAAACTTTGAGGGCTCAACTATCCATTATGTACCTAAAATATACTGGGAATATACTAGCTCTACAGTTATGGTTATGGAACGTGTCAGTGGTGTGAGAGTATCTGACATCGAAACCCTCGATGCTTTAGGAGTAGACCGTCGCCTGTTAGCACAGCGTGGAGTAGAAATATTCTACTCTCAAGTATTTGATAACTGCTTCTTCCATGCTGATATGCACCCTGGAAATATGTTTATAGATGTCACAAATCCAGCAGATCCAAAATACATATCTATCGACTTTGGTATTGTTGGCACACTTAATCGCGATGACCAGCGTTATTTAGCAGGTAATTTTTTGGCATTCTTTAAACGTGATTATCGTAAAGTAGCCGAACTACACATAGAGTCAGGTTGGGTGCCCAGTGATACGCGCGAAGATGTACTAGAGTCTGCTATTAGAACAGTTTGTGAGCCGATTTTTGAAAAACCTATGAAAGAGATTTCACTAGGCTATACTTTGATGCAGCTATTTGCTGTCGCTCGTCGTTTTAATATGAATATACAACCGCAACTTACATTGTTGCAGAAAACTCTATTTCATGTTGAAGGCCTTGGACAAAAACTATGCCCAGAACTTAATATATGGGAAACATCTCGTCCAATATTAGAGAAATGGATGAAAGAACAGATGGGATTGAGAGGTTTTTACCATCGTTCGCTAGAAAATATGCCTAGAGTTAGTGATAAGCTACCAGAGCTACCACGTATGGTATTTGATATATTACAACATACACAGATGAATTTAAAAACATCATCGCCTAGCCAAGTTAGTGAAACTAAAGAGCCAAAGAAAAGGCATCGATTTGCATTGGGTGCAAGTATTGTGTTAATAGCTACAGGAGCTATAGCAAGTGTAACTAAAGATACTAACTCTCTGACCAAATTACAGAATTTAATTACTACTCACAGTACAACCATATTGATAGCAGGTGTTGTTTGTTTAGCTTATTATATTTTCAAAAAGGAGAAATAGATGTCTGATTGTATTTTTTGTAAGATTGTTACAGGCGAGATTCCATCAAAGAAAGTTTATGAAGATGAGAATGTTTTTGCTTTTCACGATATCAATCCAGCTGCTGACATTCATGTTTTAGTTATTCCCAAAAAACATATAGCTAGCCTAAATGAGCTAACAGAGCAAGATGAAAAGCTTATGGGTAAATTTATGTTAAGCATTCCTAAGGTTGCTAAGCTTCTAGGTTTGAAAGGATTTAAAACCGTTTTTAATACAGGTAAAGAAGGTGGACAAATGGTTTTTCATATTCATGCCCATATTCTAGGTGGTAAAATTAAACTCAAACTTCCTGAGTAGACTTTACTCAGCTAATATCATCACTGGTGGTGGAAATGAGCTACTTGAGAAACTATTTAGCTCATGTAAACCACTAGCAAAGCTCACATTTATTAAGCCCATAACTGAAACTACTAATAATACTAATTTTTTCATTTTGATACCCATTCATGTAATCTTTTAATTTGTTGAGAGTATTATTACAAAACCACACCCATTTATTAAATATATTGATTTTATATTACTCATAAGATTTTATTATATTAAAAGCAGTATACTTTATAGTCCCCTGACTCAAGCAAAATACAATTTAAAAGACTTTTGATTTAATTATCAAGTCATTCTCGCGAAGGCGGGAATCTCCCAAATATGTATGTAAGAGATCCCCGTGTCAAACACGAGGATGACTACTGTTTTTGATGGTGCATCATGATTAAATTAACAGCCTTTTAATGATTGTTTTTAGAGTAATAATGCTTAATAAATTAGTCAGGTCGCACCAGTGTAACTATAGATATCTTATCAATTTGGCTATCCTTAGAAATAGTTTCAATAAACTCTCTAATCGTTGCCCCTGTTGTCAAAACATCATCAAATATCAATAAATGCTTAGCTATAATAGGTTGATTAAGCTTGAATACTCCCTTTATCTGTGAAGCTCTTTTCTGTTTAGATAACTTAGCTTGTGATTTTGTATATTTGATACGCGAATAATTTGAAAACACTATTTTAATATCTGCATATTCTGCCAATTTACTAGCAATTAGCTCAGACTGATTAAATCCTCTATAGATATATCTAAACCTATGTATAGGTACTACAGCAATGGCATCAACATCAGCGAAGTATTTATCGCCCATCTTATCCCACCATTTCAGCATAAGCTTACTGAACACCTGCATTACTAACAAATCTTTTTGAAACTTAAACTTTTGCAATAAATATCTAACTTCTGTAGTGTAACTAAGTAGATGATAGTAATCATACTCAATATCAAAATCTAACTTGTACTGCTATGTATTCGAGTCTTCTTCTAAATTATGTAAACAGTAATTACAAACTATATCTTCTGATGACTGTCTACATAATAAACAATTCTGAATAGAGAGTATTTGCAGTATTTTTGTTATAATCTTCATACAAATATGTTATTGCGATCACTTATGTTTAATTATAATCTCTTCTTAAATAGAATATCCAACAGAAAGTTATATCGACAATCTTTTATTAAAAATGAGATAGCTCATAGGCTACTCAAAAGACTTGACTTCATAAAGCTTAATCCATCAGATATCTTGACAACAGGGTATTGTGATGATGATTATTTAAACAGTTTACAAAGTCGCTTTCCTAATGCAAGAATACATAAAAACCAAGATCAGATCCAATCTTTCGATATAATTATATCAAATAGTATTATCCATCTAACCGATAATTTAGCTCAAGAATTAGATGACTACTATGAGCTACTAAATGATGATGGTATCCTGTTATTTTCGACCTTTGGCGATAAATCTTTTGCTACCATGAAAAAGGCTTTTGCAACTATTAGTAAGTCAAAGCATACAAATGATATGATAGATCTTCTAACATGGGGTAATACCCTACAAACTAGTAGATACAAAACTCCTGCTATCGAATCAGATCTTATTACATTTACTTATGAGAACACTAATACTGTCTTTGAAGATATTAGACATCTTAATGAGCCTCTAGCAGATACAAATATGCATACTTGTTTGACTGGTAAAAATATGTGGAATACTTTTATTAAAAAATTTAAGCAAAATCTACAATTAGAAATAGAAGCTCTATATGGTTATGCAGTTCGAAAGAGTGAAAATAATAATACTGCTCCACGTGCAAATCCTAATAGAATAAGTCTAGATGAGCTCAAAAAGCAAATAACTGAATTTAAGAAAAACTAATACACTTCTAAAATTTTACAAACATTTAACAATACAAGATAGACATAGATGACAGCTGTTGCCAGTCATAATCAGGACATTTTGTAGGTTTTTTAAGTGGCTGACAGTAGGTTCTCCATGTACCACCACCATAAGTCTTCATTATTAAACATTTTTTATAGCGCTTTTGCTCCCCATCTAATAACCCAACTGTTATAATTTGCTCTATTGGATAACCATCCTTTAGCTTATACCCAAAATTGTCTTTCTCATCTTCATCTATATCATTAAAAGACTCTTCAATATCCTTAGGAGTACTGATACTTTCAATAAGTCCATCATAATTTTTTGGCTTATAATCCTTATCATAGTTTTTAACATTTTCATTTATATAGTCACCTGAAGATTTTTCTGAATATGTATTATAAGATTTATCAAATTTCTGATCCACTTTCTGAATTTGATTACTATTAACTATATCACTTGCTTTACTCAAAGTATTACTTGCTGTACTTTTAATAAATTCGTCTTTTTCTTTTTTAGACTTTTCTTCTAACTCTTTATTAAAAGCATCAATCTTTTTTTTAGTTTCAGATGGCGCGCTATCAGCTAAAATAGCATTGGCCTCAGCAATTAATTTATCATAATCATCATCACTAGTATCTACAAGACTACTCAATGCATCTCCATAATCATTTGCTTGGGGAGCATTATCTTCAGTCTGTGTTGTCATTTTCATTGAAGCTTCATTGCTAGAAACATCTGGTGTTGTAATTGCAGAATCAGTATTTATAGATGTTTTTTGAGCATAGTCTCGTAATGGATTATCACTCGTATCTAAATCAACTGCTTGATTAGCTTTAGCTGTAATAGTATCGGCAAAAGAACTACCAAAAAATAAAGATACCATAATAAAAGAAGATAAAATCTTTACTTTCATAATCAATTAAAAATATTTTTCTTAAGCAAAGTATATTAGATATTAAACATATAAAAAAGAGCTTTCAACTAAAGATACTAAATAACGATTTGTTCCTCGTGCAATTCGATATTATAATGTTCTAAAATCTGCTGTTTTATAAATTCTATAAGCTGCAATATATCCCGACCTGTTGCATTATCATTATTAACTATAATTCCACCATGTTTAGGAGATATCCGCGCACCACCAATTTTCTTACCTTTCAGTCCTAGTTCTTCAACCATAACACCTACAGGCACATTTGCCTGAGGTCTTTTAAACACACTACCAGCAGTTGGTTTTTGAGGTAAATTTAATAATCTACGTGAATAAATATCATCTAGTTTTGCCTTAATATCTTGCTTTGACTTCGGTTCAAACTCAAACTCTGCTGATAATATACAAATATTTTTGAGATATTTGAACATAGAATACCTATAACCATACTCTATATCTTCTTTGAGATATTTTTTTATTTGTTTAGTTTCAAGATCCAAAACTGTAACACTTTTAACATAAGTATATATCTCATCACCATAAGCGCCTGCATTCATAATCAGTGCCCCACCCACGCTAGCTGGAACATCATAAAAAGTTTCTATACCACTTAAACCTACCTGATAAGTTGCTAATGCAAGATCTTGTAACAAAGCACCTGCCTGTACATCAAGACAATTACCCGTAATAGTGTAAGAGTTAAAATTCTTACAAAAAACTACAAATGCAACATCATCATAATACTCTTTTGAGAAAATAATATTACTGCCATTACCAAGGAAAAATACTTGATTATGCTTGTTTATGATTTCTAACAACTGTTGTTCATTACTTGGAAAATAAACATGCTTAGCGTAAGATTTGATACGATATGTATTATATTGCTCTAAAGATATATACTCTGACATTTGCTACCTAAATATTATTATCTACAATCTCAATCTGCATAAAATGAGACATATTTTCTACAAGATTATTATACCCTCTAAAAATTTGATGAGCATTATTAATAATCGAAAACTCATTCAATAATGAACCTGCCATCAAACAAGCCATGCCTGCACGCAAATCTTTGACACTCATAACAGCAGGACGTATATTTCTCAGATCATTAATAGGATTGATCTTTATTAGATTATTATCTATCGTGATATTAAAACCCATCTTACGAATTTGATACACATAATTAATGCGCTCAGGATATACAGTATCCTGAATAGTACTTGAGCTATTTGCCATAAATAGCATAACTGCATATATTGGCTGTAGATCAGTAGGAAAATGTGGAAAAGGTGCAGCAATTATATCTTCACCTTGAATAGAGCTTTCTTTACCAAAAAACTTAATACTACAACTAGCATGATCATACTCCCACTCGGCTCCTATACTAGTAAGCTTCTCAAGAGGTTTTTCGATACTATAAGTATCAGGAGTATTGATATTTGTGATTGTGACATTTGTTTTATACAGATATGCCATAGCTGCATAAGTCATTGCTTGGATGCGATCAAAGATTATCTCAAATTCACATCCTAATAATCTCGATACACCTATAATTCTAATTTTTCTACTATCGGTATCAAAATAAATATTAGCTCCACATTGATTTAGATAATCAATTAAAGTAACAACTTCTGGCTCTAATGCAACATTCTCAAGCACAACTTCTGAGCTACCTATAACAGCATACATGACTAAATTCATAGTTACTCCAACAGAAGGAAAAGGCATCTTAAACTCAGCATTTTTTTCTTCTTTATAGATAACATCTATATAATCATCAGCTAATTTAACCTCAGCTCCTAAAGCCTCTAAACCATTAAGATGGATATCAAACGGTCGCTTCTCACTAAAGCTACATCCCCCAGGAAAACCTATCCTTACACGGCCTTTTTTCTTCAGCATAGAGCCTAAAAGCATCAGTGAACATCTAGTCTTTGATGTCATCTCACCACAAAGCTCTAAAGGCTCACTTGAGATAAGGCTAGTATCAATAGTTACACTCTCTCCTTTCTCAACAACCCTAGCACCAACATTTTCTAATATTTCTTTAGCTCCTTTATAGTCCAAAAGAGTCGTAGGTACATTAGAAAATTTAGTTTTAGTATCAGGAATCAAAGCCGCAAAGATCAAATGCAGAAGAGCATTTTTTGCACCACTAATATCAATCGTTATTTCATCAGCAATTTTATTTAGTTTTTTTACTCTTACTGCCTTCATCTTTTGTTCTCTTATTTTTTCTATCTGCAAAAGGATTTTCTGACTGCTTAAATTCAAATACTATAGGAGTACCACGGAAATCTAAAGCTTCTCTGAAGAAATTTTCTAAATATCTCTTATATGAGTTAGGCAATCTATTAACTTGATTACCATGTATGACAATAACTGGGGGATTATGTCCTCCAACATGGGCATACTTAAGTTTGATTCTAAATTTGCCAACCATAGGTGGTGAATGTGCCTCTACTGCAAGTTGCATCAAACGAGTAGCATCTGCTGTAGTTATTTTTTTATTCGCACAAGCATATGCAGTATCTATAGATTCAAACACATGGCCAACATTTGTACCGTGCAATGCTGAAATAAAGTGAACATCAACATAGTCCTCTAAGAAAAATAATTTTCTTTTCAAATCTTGTTTAACTTGATTACGATCTTCTTCAGTCATGCCATCCCATTTATTTATAGCTAGTACCAATGCCCTACCATTTTTGATAGCAAAATGTATCAAACTTAAATCTTGATCTGAAATTCCTTCCCTAGCATCTACTACTGCTACTACAACATTTGAGTCTTGTATGGCCTGTAAAGTTTTAATCACTGAGAATTTCTCTAGAGTTTGCTTGACCTTACCTCTTTTACGTACACCTGCTGTATCTACGATAGTATATTTATGTCCATGGCGCTCAAATGGAATGCTAACGCTATCAATAGTAGTACCAGGCATATCAAAAACCACAACCCGTTCTTCTCCAAGCATCCTATTTGTAAGAGTAGATTTACCCACATTAGGACGTCCAATAAGTGAGAAATGTATACCGTGACGAAGTTGTTCTTTATGTTCTTGTGTTTGAGTATAATCTTGATAAAACCCATTCAAAGGCTTCCTAAGAAACTTATCAAGTAACTTTTGAGTATTTCTTCTGTGAGCTGCTGATATTGCAAAAACCTTATCAAATCCTAGCTCATAAAATTCTGCCATCGCTGATTCTTCTTCAACACCGTCAACTTTGTTTACAACGACAACAACTCTTTTGTCCTTTTGACGCAAAAGATTCGCGACATACTCATCTCCAGATGTCAAACCTGACCTACCATCAACGACAAAGAAAACAAGATTTGCTTCATCTATAGCCATCTGCGACTGTTTTGCCATAAACTCATCAAAGCCAGCATCTTGATCTGATATACCACCTGTATCAACTACCAAATAATCTAAGTCATCATATTTAGCTTGACCATATTGACGATCACGAGTTACTCCCTCAAAATCAAAAACCAATGCATCACGAGAGTTTGTTAAAACATTAAAAAGTGTAGACTTACCAACATTGGCTCTACCAACTATTGCAACTAAAAAAGACATAACTATTATATTATCTTAAATATTATAAATTTATAACCAATCTTACTCTATTTATCGTTTTTTATAAAGCTAAAGCTTATATTAAACATATACAGATAAATCTATAGTAAATGTATTCATCTTCTGACCATTATATAAACTTTGCCAAGAATACTCTAAACCAACCAAAACATTATCATCAAACAAAGATCTTTGAGTAGATATTAGTATTTGATCTTTAATACCAGAAGCTGTCTTGAATGTTCCTACACCTGCTGACAATGGCATAGGTATATTATCGGCATTATATGAATGCCCATAACTGGCGTTAATATTCTGCCCCTTACCAAACAATTTCATAGTATAAGCAGCCTGCACTGTAAATGCTCCTGCATAAGCATTACTATAGCCACTATACTGTGTACTTTGTGTTGTAGTCGTAGCCCAACCAGCACCAAGATTTAGACTCCCAGGTAAAAAAGGTATACTCTGGAAACTTACTGCCGTATCAATATTAAACTCACCTACACGACTATTTATAAAATTAAATCGACTACTAGCACCTCTAATATCATGCATATAGCCTAAGTTAAAACCAATTTGTGCTAGATTTTCAATTTTTACAGCATCAAAATATGCTAAAGAAAAAGTAGCATGATTCTCCGCATCAAAAAGCGTAATGTTAGCATTTGATGTATCTCCACGATAGTTAACAGCAGCATTGGTTACCCTATTGGGTCTAAACATGTTAGCAGTGATACTATTTGTCCATGGTCCACCACCACCGTATGATCCAACAGAAGGTCTATATTTACCAACAGATACAAACATCGGTGTCGTATCAAGATTACCAAACATAACAAAAGCATCCTGAAGATCATAGTTGTTATTCTGATCTGCAGCAAAATCCATATTAGCAGTTACATAATGACCAAGATTCGCCAAAAAATATAGTGTCGCACTAGTTAAGTATATATTCTCGCCATTACCATTAAAGGTTCCGCCAGATCTTGTTGTTATATTACTACCATTCCATGCCTGAGCATCCGCTTGAATAAATCCACCGAAAAAAATCGCATAATCGTCAAAAAAAACCCTTTGTTTGAGAATACTTGATGCAAAAAGGTTACTAGGTAATTGTCCGATTGGTACCGTGTTATTACTTGAAAATGAACCCACATAAGTAACTTCACCTTGTGTAGTAATTTTAACTTGATCACCGACATCGACCTGATCGCTATCGCTATTAGCAGGGGCTCCGATAACCATTTGCTCTTGCAAATATTGCTCTCTAATTCTTACATTTTTATCAAAATCGCCAAATTCAATATTTGTATTTTTTTGTTGAGAGCCCAATCCAATAGCAACTTCGCTACTTTCTTGTTTATTTAACTTATTAATTTCGGCTTGTAATAATTTAATTCGATTAACAAGTTGTTCAACTTCTTGCTGACTCAACTGCTGTTGCTGATCAAGATGCTGATTCTGATCATCAGCATAAGATATACTAAAAAATAAAAATATTAATACGACAGCATATACATTTTTCTTAAACATTCATAAAAATATTTTATACGTATACTGACATATCCAGCGTTATAGTATTCATATGCTCGCCGCTATACAATTTTTGATAAGAGTATTCTGGACCAAACAGGACATTATCATCAAAATAAGCCCTGTTTCCACTTATAATAAACTGCTCTTTGATACCAGTTATAGCATTACCAAACGTTGGTGACGCATTTGATGTACCCATTGGAATATATTTAGCATTATAAGTCTGACCATAAGTAACGTTAAAAGTAGTATTTCTACCAGCCAATACCGTACCATAGTTAAGACCTCCATACCATGCACCTGCAAGCACATTACCCGTACCAATACCATTAAACTCTTCAGAGTTTGTTGTACTTGCCCAACCAGCTGCGATCTGGAAAATGCCTCCCCAAATATTATACGCTAAGTTTCCATCAACGTTTAAAGCACCAACTGTATCTCCTGAACGCTTAAGTTTTGTCAAAGAGTCCTGAATACTAGTATTTTGTGCCCCAGCAATATTATATACATAACCAACGTTTAAACCAGCCGCTAAATTTGGTGTCCAACTATCTGCATAAAATATACCAGTCGAGAAATTTGCATGCTTATCATCTGAACCAAATACAGCAACCGCAGCGTTCCATACACTATCTTTATAGTTAATAGAAACGTTGGTAGGTGATCCCGGTGCTAAGAAGCTTGTAATACCTTCAGTCCAAGATCCACCACCGCCATAAGAACCAACTGTCAGTTTATTTCTACCAGCTGTAACAAAGAATGGCGACGTATCAAGATTACCAAATATAACAAAAGCATTACCAAGACCAAAGCTTCCAGACTCATCTGTATCAAAATCAAACTGCGCTGTTACATAATGGCCTAAATTTGATAAGAAGAATAGTTTAGCATTTGTCAGATATATATTTTGTCCATCAGTAGAAAGTCTAGCATTATTACTAGGATCCCACTTAGAAATACCACTACCCCACCATGCCTGAGCATCTGCTTCGATAAAGCCACCAAAGAATACAGAATAATCATCAAACTTTTCTCTTTGACCTAATAGTGTAGATGCAAAAAGGTTAGAAGATATCTGTCCAATAGGAATACTGTTGTTACCAGAGTATGAACCTAAATAAGTCACTTGACCCTGTGTTGTAATTGCAGGACCACCACCAACATCAATACCACCATTTGAGCTGAAGATACCCCCATCAGGTTGATCGCCTAAATTAACTATTGAATCACTAGCGCTCACATTCTGCATAATGTCAGATGGATTACTATTTGATACTAAAGCTCTACTTAAATCTCTACTCTCTCCTTTGCCATCAAGAAAAGCCGGAGTTTGATTACTATCGACTTTTGAACTGTAAGTAGTGAATGATGACTTACCATTAGATGTATTTTTTAAACTGCCACCATCTTGTGACTTCAATTGCTGTAACTGACCTTGAAGCTGCTGAACTTGTCTTTGTAAACTTAGTAGCAATTCTCTTTCATTGATATTACCACTAGACTGCTGCGAAGAACTTGCTGTGCTAGAAGCTGAATTTGCACTACCTTGAGATGCTTGTTGACCAAGACTTTGATCTCCAATACTTGTTGCTCCCAAAGGCCCACCTTGTGAAACTACTTGAGGAGAGTCTTCAGAATAAGCATAACCATAGCAGGCTAGTAAGCTGCCAACTAACATACAAGTTTTTTTCAATCTACTTACCACAATGAATCTTCCTCTAAAAAATTTTAACCAGCGACACAGAAAAATCTTCTTGAGAATAGCATAATCTTATAGCTAGTTTCAACAATTTTTATGCATTAAAATCAGATAATGTTTATCAATTTTAGATAGGCATGTATGGAGCGTATGTTGGTGTCCAAGAAGAAAGATTAATTAATCTCTCTACTTCACTATCAAACTCATCTTCAGTAAGATCTTCTAGATCTACATCCACACCATGGACATTTTCCAAAATAGCCTGCTTAGCTACTGCTTTTGTTATTTCCTTCGTTACCTCTACCAAGTCAGATATCTTAGCAAGTAACGGTTGAGTTATATCCTCATTGATAACCATCGGTGAAAGTTCACTCAAACGATAACAAGCTGCTCTTATCATACCTTTAGTTAGCACTCTAGCGTGCACCGCAACTGAACCTAAGCCTAAACCAGGGAATATAAACGCATTATTACCCTGAGATATACGATACTGACAACCATTATAAGTAACATCTGGAAATGGGCTACCCGCTGCTATCAATGCTCTACCTTCTGTCCATTTGATAATATCTTCAGGTAATGCTTCACATAATGATGTAGGATTAGACAAAGGCATAATAATTGGATAATTATTATTTTTAGCCATTGTTTTAATAATCTCTTCAGTAAATGATCCTGGTTGACCAGACGTTCCAATTAAAATATCACACTTAGTGTTTTTAACTGCCTCTTCTAGTGTTATGTAGTTTGGATCTTCAACTTTCCAACTATCAATCTCTTCACTAGATTTAACAAAGGGTTTTTGCTCTGGTGTAATTCTCTTAGCTCTTAATTTATCGCAAATCAAACCGTATCTATCAACTAGATAAATACTTTTCACAGCTTCCTCTATAGAGACTCCCGCTCTATCTGATATTACATCTGCAAGCTGTCTTGCAATACCGCAACCCGCACTTCCGGCACCAAATACAACTATTTTGATATCACATATACTGCTTAGTGCTTCTTCAACTGTTAATTCGTCCGCTGCTATTCTTTTGCCACTTGCTGTCTTAACAGCTGCAATACAATTTGCAGCAGCAACAATACCCGTACCTTCTATATCATCATTAAATGTACATAGTTTATCTTTATATTTCTCAAGAATACGAGTAGCATTATCACGTCCTAGGTCTTCCCAATGCAAGAAGACATTAGGGAATCTTGCTTTAACTTGAGTTACAAATTCATCGATGAACTCATCATAAGTCTCGCCTGAAACTCTAGGTAACCTAATACCCAAATAACCTTGAGCATTCAACAAAGAATCATTATTTGTGCCCATATCAAGCTGAACTGGCAATACTCTCTCTGGATCTATACTACTAGCAGCAACATACACCATGATCTTACCAATGCTAATATTCATACCGCCAATACCTTGATCGCCTATACCAAGAACCGCTTCACCATCTGTAACAAGCACTAAGTCAATACTGTTGTATTCATATCTTTCTAAAATCTTAGCAATGTGTTTTTTATGACTTATAGATAAGAAAAGTCCACTTTGCTTCCTAAAGGAACAGCTATATTTTTGTACCGCCTCACCTACTGTAGGTGTATATATAATCGGCATTATTTCTTCAAGATTTTCTCTGACAAAATGATAAAAAAGAGTTGTATTTAGATCATGCAATCTATTCAAAAAAACATACTTCTCTAGTGCATTTGGCTTGAGTTTTAACTGCCTTTTTACCCTAGCTGCTTGTTCATTAAGACTCTCAACCTTCTCAGGAAGATAACCAATAAGATCAAAAGCAATTCTCTCTTCTTGACTGAAGGCAACATCTTTGTTCAAAACACGATTATTTAACAACTGCCTACCAGTAAGACTTGTTTCAATCGCAAAAACCTTACCAATTTTATTTCTTAATTTTCTAATTCTTTTTTCACCTGCCATGACTAAACCACTCAATAAAATTTGTACTACACGATAACCTAAATATCTAACAGATAAGTATCTATCAGTAGTTGCTTTTTTTCAACAAAAAATGAATACTATACGCTATTATACTCCTAAACAAAATAGCTTTAAACCTTCTTTTTTATAATGAAAATTATTACAAACTTAAACAAAACTAATAATTCTTTAGCTAAAGCTGTAGCCATAGGGTCATTTGACGGTGTTCACTTAGGACATCAGGCAATTATACAAAAGCTTATATCTATTGCTAAAGAAAACGATCTAGTACCTTATATTATGTTTTTTGAACCTCTACCTAAAGAATTTTTTCTGAAGGAAATAGCTCCTACAAGAATATATGACTTTAGAAATAAGGTTATCAATCTCCACAAAATGGGAATTGAAAATATAATTTGTCACAAATTTAATCAAAGGTTTGCGAATATTGAAGCAAAAGACTTTATCGAAGATTTTCTTGTTAGAAAATTAAATACTAAGCATATCATAGTAGGAGATGATTTTAAATTCGGTAGAAATCGGATTGGCGATTACGCTTTACTAAAACAATATTCTCTAACCCATGATTTCACGGTAGATAGAATTTCTACTCTAAATCTTGATAACCACCGTATAAGTAGTAGCCAAATTCGTCAAGCTATTGCTGAACACGATATTGAACACGCTAATAAACTAATAGGTAGCTCACTAAAAATTAATTCTAGAGTTTCACATGGACAAAAAAATGGTAGAAAAATTGGGTTTCCTACTGTAAACCAGAAACTCCTAAAGAACTCTGTCCTTAAAGGAGTATATTTATCAAAAATTTATATAGATAATCAAGTATTTTTTGGTATTAGTAATGCTGGAACTAGACCTACAATAGATGGTAAAAATAATCTTTTAGAAACACATATTTTTAATTTTGATGAATTTATATATGGCAAACATATAACAACTGAAATTATTGATTTCATCCGACCTGAAAAAAAATTTAATTCGTTTGATGAACTAAAAACCCAAATACATAAAGATGTTAAGATTGCAAAAAAATATTTCTTCAATTAATCACACAAATTTTTCTTTTAGTCTAAAATATAAGCTAGATTGTATTCTCAATGTTTATAGAGATACCAAAATGTACTTCATTAGGTGTCAAGTAATTTAAACATTTCTTAGGTCTATTATTCAAGTCTATCTGTAACTTTCTAATGTATTGATGAGATATATTGTTAAAGTTAGTACCTTTAGGTATAAATTGTCTGATATACCTATTCATGTTTTCATTAGTACCTCTTTGCCAAGGACTGTATGGATCAGCAAAGAATACTTTGATGCCAGTCTTGCTAGTTAGCTTCTTATGTTTAGCAAACTCTTTACCATTATCAAATGTAGCTGTTAATATTTTATGACCATTAGATACTTTGTACAATATTCTATTGATTGAATTAGCTGTTCTATCTATAGACTTGGCTAAAATAGTAAATCTGCTAGCTCTATCGACCATTGTTACAATAGCACTTTTATGGTCTTTACCAACAATAGTGTCACCTTCAAAGTGATAAAGATTTTTTCTATTAGCACTGCTAGGTCTTTCAGAAATACTCGCTCTATCCTTTATCTTAACTTGTTTAGAGTCACCTTCTTTTTTGTATTTATATTG